>NZ_JBIKBQ010000056.1:0-25550 GCF_058122085.1 Luteolibacter sp.
CGTCCGATGGCATCGTCAGGATCGATCAATCGAACGCGCACATGCTCAAGGACATGCTGTTCGGACATTGCCGGGACGCGGTAGCGGGATGTGGCCATGCGCGAGTTGTGCCCGAAGGCGCAGAACACGTGCAGTAATTTGGCTCAATCAGCTGAAAACCAGATTTTTGCCGATTTTTAAAAATCCGCCGTGGGCGGATGCACATTTCCTCAATCGGCTCTCGACGGGAATGAGGGAATGCCATGGTGAAAAAATCCAGGCTTGCGGATCCGGAGGCTATGCTTGTTAGCCGGGACCCTTAGGGTGGGGTTGCGGCTGGGTGAATTTCTCCTCGCGCAGGACCTGAACGGGGAGAAGATAGAGAATCGTCGCGAAGTGCGGAAAGTAGGCGTTCGCGACGTGCTCGCTGATGGCATCGGCGAGGTCGCTGTCAACGATGGCTTCAAGCTTGATGTTCTCGCCTTCCCACTGGCTGGCCCGCAGGCCGTGGTGGCCCTCGCCGCGGACGGTGCAGATCGTGTAGCCGCGGACGCCGAGCTTTTTCAGGTCAGCGATGAGGCGGCTTTCAAGTTCGTCCTCGGCGATGATGGTGAGCAGGATCAAGTTGGTGGTTTTCATGGATCAGGCGTTGAAAAGGAGCTTGGCGAAGGCGTGGTAGAGCGGGATGCCGAGCACGATGTTGAAGGGGAAGGTGATCGCGAGCGAGGAGGTGAGGTAAAGCGCGGGGCTCGCCTGGGGAAGGGCGATGCGCACCGCGGCGGGCGCGGCGATGTAGGAGGCGCTGGCCGCGAGGGTGGCGAGAACCGTGGTGCCTCCGAGACCCAGGCCGCACCATTTGCCGACCACGGCGCCCAACAAACCATGAAGGACCGGCATGATCAGGGCGAAGGCGACGAGTCTCCAACCGGCGGTCTTCATGTCATGCAGGCGGCGGCCGGTGACCAGTCCGACTTCCAGCAGGAAGAGGGTGAGAACTCCCTTGAACGGGGCGTCGAAGAGCGGCGCCACCTGTTCGAAGCCCTTTTTCCCGCAGAGCAGACCGATGGCGAGGCCGCCCAACAGGAGAAGGATGCCCTTGCCGGTGAGCAGGTCGTGAAGGAGTTTTTTCATGTCGCCGGGTCGGGATGTCCCGCTGCGGCTGGTTTTCATCGCGAGGAAGATTGCCACGATGATGGCCGGAGCCTCCATCACGGCGAGCAGCGCGGGCACGAAACCCTCGACCGGAACCTTGCCAATTTCGAGGAAGGCGAGCACCGCGCTGAAGGTCACCGCCGAGACCGATCCATAATGCGCCGCGATCGCGCCGGCGTTGGCCGCGTCCAACCGGCACGCGGATTTCAGCAGGAAGAAGCACCAGATGGGAATCACCGCGCTGAGAGCGATGGCGGCGAGCAGCGGGCCGCCGACCACGCTGAAGCTCATGCCATCGAGCTTCATTCCGCCCTTGAGACCGATGGCGAAAAGCAGATAGATCGTCAGCGCGGTGTAGAGCTCGTCCGGGAAGCGGAGGTCGCTCTTGACGAGGGTGGCGAAGAGTCCGAGCGCGAACGCGAGGACCATCGGTGATAGCAGACTGTTGGAAAGGGATTGGAGGAGCTCCATGAAAACGGGGTGGGATCAGGCTTGGTTGTAGTTTGAGGTGGTCAGGAAGGCGTTGATTGTCACAAGCAGTCCGAGATTTCCTCGTCGTAGATTTCGGGCATCTCAGGGTGTGTTTTGAGTCAGTTTCGTTCGAAGGAGGGTGAGCTGGGACTTCAGGGCGGTCAATTGCCGATCGAGCTCGGTCACGTCGGCCAGGACGCTGCCTTTCTCGGCAACGCCGCGCCTGGCCTCGTTGTATTCATCCAGCTCGGCGTGCATTTCCTCCATGCTGTTCATGATGATGCCGATGAAGAGGTTGAGCATGATCATCGTGCCAAGCAGGATGAAGCTGATGAAATAGACCGAGGCGACGGCGGGGGCCGAGCCTTGCGCGCTGACGAACAGGAATTTCCAATCGTCGAGGGTGATCGTCTGGAAGAGCGTCAGGAAAGCCCGTGACAGGCCGCCGAAGTGCTCCTTGTCGTGACCTCCGAAGAGATGCACACCGGCGATGGCGTAGATGTAGAACATGATTCCAAGCAGCAGGCTTACATAACCCATGGAGCTGAAGCTCTTGATCAGCGCGCCGACCAGCAGCTGGAGCTTGGGTAGGGCGGAAACAAGACGCAACAGTCGCAGCGTCCGGCCGAGGCGCAGCACCACGGCGAACTGCGAATCCATCGGCAGCAGGCAGAGCACGATGACGGTGAAATCAAAGACGTTCCAGCCATCGCGGAAGTAGTCCCAGGGCCGCGGGCAGCGTGATGTTAGCTTTAAAACCGCTTCAACGATGAAGATACCCAGCACGATGGCATCGAGCGCCCGCAGTGTGGGGCCGTGGGTGGACACCATGCCGGCGTCGGTCTCGATCCCCGCGAGTACGCCGGCTATCAGGATCGTCAGAATGACCAGACGCTGGAACCAGGAAGCATCGACGATACGCTTCGTGGTTTCCGGGAAATCACTGAACTTGGGAATTGGCATTCTACGTGAAATGAGAGTGGCGGTATCAGACCGGTGTGCCGCCACGGACCAGCGAAAGGATCGCGGCGGTATCGAGCGTCCTGGCCCGCTCTTGGATTTCCGGCAGGTAACGGGTGTGGAGCTCGCGGGCCTGGCTTTGCAAGGGCCCGATGAGCTTCTTCAGATCCGGGGCCGCGAGATTGCGACCGCCCGCATAGTAACTCTGCGCCATGTGCCCGATGGCATACGTCGAGGCGAATGACACAGCAGACCCTGCAACTTGGTCAGCCACCTTGCCGACGGTCTTCCCCCCGAGTTTGCGGCCGAACCTGCCCACCAGCTTGCGTGCGAAGCCCTCCACCATTTGGGAACCGAGCCCGATGCCAGCGGTGGCGAGGAACTCCTTGATATTGCTTCGATCAAGCTCCACCCCGTGGGACTTCCCAATCCGATACACCATCTTCATTTGCATGGGAATGATGACAACCGTTGCCAAGGTTTGGGGCAACAATTCGAGAGCGCCAGCAACGATCGCGTATTTGAGAATCATGCTGCCACTATCAGCAGTGGTGACCGCCTCCGGCAGCGGCGTGCCAAGTGGCGCGAGGGCGGCGGAATCCACCTCCGCGTCCACAGCGCTTGACTCGCCTTCCGAAAGGGCCAGACGGCGGCGCAATTCCGCGAGAAACTCCCCTTCCTCGGCGGAAATCGAGCCGCCGACTTCGCAAATCGCCCGCGCCATTTCGTAAGCAAGCATCCGGTCCTGGTTGGTGCCGAGACCTTTGCCCGCCTCCTCGATGGAGAGTTTCCCCATCAGGATCCTGCGCGAGAGAGCGGCCAGGTTGTCCGCGTCCATTTCTTCGGCGTAGCGGGCGATTTCCTGGCGCTCGGCATCAGATTGCTCGCCATTCGAGTAGGCGGCGTGGAGGCAGATTGCCAGCAGTGAGTCATGAGTGGTGATCGGGTTCATGGTGATATAGTTAGATATGGTCAAGCCGGCTTCTCATCTTCTTTGTTGGGGATCAGGACGGACATCACCGTTGCCGCGGCGAGCGTGCCGAGCACGATGACCAGCGAAACAAGCGGATCGATCTTGATGCTCTTGAACTCACTGGCACTGAGGCCGAAATCGTTGAAATACGGCGGCGCGGCGAGTAACAGCAGCTTGATGCCGATGAAGGCGAGAATCAGGATCAAGGCAGGCTTGAGGAAGCGGAATTTCGCGATCAGGGCGGCCAGGCAGAAGTACAGGGCGCGCAAGCCGAGGATCGCGAAAATGTTACTGGTAAAGACGATGAAAGGATCCGGAGTGATCGCAAAGATCGCGGGAATCGAGTCAACCGCAAACACAAGGTCCGTGATCTCGACCATGATCAGCGCGAGGAAAAGCGGAGTGATGGCCCAACGCGCGGAGAGAGTGCCCGGTGCCGCAGGGGCGTAAGTGTCCTTACCTGTTTTCGGATCCTTGATAGAAGTAGGGGCCACCGTGCGGCGGGTGAAGAACTTCTGGCCGTCATAGAAACTCACCGTGCGGAAGAATCGCTTTGCAAGTCTCACGACGGGATTGTTTCCCGGGTCGCTGTGGCTGGTGATGAGCGCCATCTTGACGGCCGTGAAGATCAGGAACAAACCGAAGACGATAAGGATCCAAGTGTAGCGCATGATCAGCTCCCCACCGAGGAAGATCATCCCTCCGCGCATGATGAGCGCGCCGATGATTCCCCAGAAGAGCACGCGATGCTGGTATTTCGCCGGGATCGCGAAGTAGCCGAAGATCATCGCGATGACGAAGATGTTATCCATCGCCAGAGACTTCTCGACGATGTATCCGGTCAGATATTGGATCGCCGCCGTGGCTCCGGTGACTTCTCCCAGCACGATCGCCCCTCCCGCATAAACCGGGGTTTCCAATCCCAGACCCAGCCAGTGATGCTGATAAGCGTAATAAATGAAGCCGGTGAAAGAGACTCCGCAAGCGAGCCAGATGCAGGACCAGGTGATGGATTCCTTCATGCTGACTTCATGGGCCTCCCGATGGAAAACACCGAGATCGAGGGCGAGGAATACCATCACCAACCCGATGAAGCCGATGTAGGCCCACATTTTCATGCTGGCGGGATCGGCGGTGGTGGCGAGTAGTGAGAGAATGGTCATTTGGTTTCAGGGGCAGAGTATATGGAGCGGTATCGGGGTCAATGGTGCTGGCTACCGGCAGGACGGCGGCGCGTCAGATCAATGGCGGGAGCTCTCTCACGGCGGTGCGAGCGCTTGACTTTGCGGTGGCCGATCTTGCCGGCGATCCGCTCGAAGGCTTTGAGGATCGCCGCGCGAAGCGTGTGGTCCGAGGATTTCACAATGACGTCCGGTCCGGGAGTCACGAGGTGAAAGGACGCGCTGAACGGCGGACTGTCGGTGAGGCTGCGCTCGAGACGGACGCGGGCCTCGTCGATTTGAAGATCGGGCAGCAGCGATTTCAGCTCGTTTTCGATCATCTCGACGATGGACTTGGACGGAGCGTGGTTGCGGTGGCTGAGGGTCAGTTTCATGGTTGGTGGGGTTGACGGGCAAACCCTGCCCTACGCTTTTAAATTTGCATAATACGAAAACTCACACTAAACGTTCCAGAAAATGGAAACGTCAGCCGCAACCGGATTTCTCAATTACCACCATCTCCGCTACTTCTGGACCGTGGCGACGGAGGGCAGCCTGAAGCGGGCTTCGGAGAAACTGAGGGTCTCGCAGCCGTCGATGTGCACGCAGATCAAACTGCTGGAGGCGAGTCTGGGAGAGACGCTGTTCCGGCCCAGCGGGCGCTCGCTGGAGCTGACGGAATTCGGCCAGGTGATCTACGGCTACGCGGAGGAAATCTTCACCCTCGGCGGCGAGATCCTGCGCGCCACCAAACAGGCGCCGGGCGTGCGGGCGCTGCGCCTGCATGTCGGCATCGTGGACTCATTTCCGAAGTTGATGAGCTACGACATCCTGCGCCCGGTGCTGGAGCACCAACCTCCGGTGCAGCTCACCTGCCACGAGGGGAAACTCGCGGACCTCGTCTCCCAGCTCAACACCCACCGGATCGATGTGGTGCTCTCCGACGAGCCCGCCTCGCCGGGAATCGCGGGCAGGGTTTTCAATCACCCGCTAGGAACTTCCGAGATCACGTTCTGCGCGATGCCGGGCCTGGCCAAAAAGCTCAAGGGCCGCTTCCCGCGCAATCTCGACGGCGCGCCGGCGCTGCTGCCGACCCAGAACTGCAGCCTCCGCCGCGATCTGGAAAACTGGTTCAGCAGCGCAGGCGTGCAACCGCGGGTGGTGGCGGAGTTCGAGGACGCGGCGCTGACGAAAATCGTGGCGACCAGCGGGCATGGGTTCATCGCGGTGCCCACGGTGGTGGCGTCCGAAGCGGTGGAAAGATACGGCTTTGTGCCGATCGGCCGGACGAAGGAAGTCGTCAGCCGGTTTTATGCGATCACCGCCGAGCGACGTTTCACCCATCCGGCGATTCTGGCCATGACGGAGAAACTGCGCCCCGCTAGAAAGAAACGAACCCCGAAGGCATGATCCAACGACTCCCCTTCCATCACCCTGCGACTGACGCCGATGTCCGCCGGCTGCGCTTCTTGCTGCGCGCCGCGCTCGCGGGTGTCGGCTTTCATCCGACCGCAAGGATCGCCGTCCTCAACCTCGCCTGCGGCCGGGCCGACGAGACGGGAGCCCTCCTCGCCGCGCTCGCTCCGGCGGAAATCAGCTGCTATCTCGGCATTGATCTTCGCCCGGACGCCATCTCCGAGGCTGCCCGAAGATGGACGCTGCCTGGTGGCCTCATCGAGTTCCGCTGCGGCGACGCTTCCACCATCAACCGGATGAAACAGCTTCCCGAGTTCGACTTCATTTTTATCCGCCATCAGAACTACTGGGACGATCCGGCCACGTGGGACCGACTTCTATCAAACGCTCTCGCCGCGCTCGCCCCCGCCGGACTTCTGGCTTGCACGTCGTATTTCGACCGCGAGCACGATCTCCTCAAGGCCGCCCTCAAAACCCGCGGCGCGGAAATCGTCTGGGACGCGCGTCACCTGGCGTCCCGCCCGCTCCACGACGCCTGCGGGAAATCAGTCGACCGACATCTCGCGCTTTTCAAAAGCCGATCCTCGCAAGACGCGGAGCCGGCTGATTGATCTGCGGAAATGCGGTCCGGGGATCTGATTTCAAGCGATGGTTTCGGCGGGGGATTTTTGTAAAAGTCATTTGCATATCGGCGCGTCCCGGGCGTGTGTTTCATGCCATGAAAACTTCATCATTCTTCCGATGGATCGCATTTTCCGCGCTGGCTGTCGGCGCGGTTGCCAGCACCAGCTGCATGACGACTTACGATGAATACGGCCGACCGGTGCAGTCCGTGGACCCGGGCGCGGCCGTGGCGGGTGCCGCCGCCGCGGGAATCATCGGCTACGCTCTGGCGAACGACAATGACGACCACCACCATCACCACCACGGCTATTATCGGGGCGGGCGGCATTACAGCGGGGGGTATTATGGCGGGCACCACGGTGGCTACCGGCGGTATTGAAATTTCACCAATTCCTGTTGAATAGCCGCAAGGGCCCCGCGTCTATTGCTGCATGAAAAGCAAAACTCCGCTCTTTCGATTGACCGTGTTGTCCGCGCTGCTCGCCCTGATCGGCTCCAGTGTCAGCTGCATGACGACTTATGATTCCTATGGCCGGCCGGTGCAGTCGGTGGATCCAGCGGTCGCGATCGCGGGTGTCGCCGCCGCGGGCCTGATCGGATACGCCGCGTCGAATAACAACGATCACCATCATGGCGGCCACTACCGCGGCGGGTATTACGGCGGTGGCGGATACTATCGTGATGGCTGCTATTGAGCCGCGCGCGGGACGGGATCGACATTTCGGAAACGGCCGGTCAAGTTGCGCGGCAACTTCCTGATCCACCATGCCAGCCACCGCGAGCCGCCTTTCCGTTTTCACCGAATCCGTCATCCGCGGCACCACCCGGCTGGCCAACCAACACGGCGCGATCAATCTGGCGCAGGGGTTTCCCGACTTCGAACCGCCGGAGGAATTGCTAGCCGCGCTCGAACGAGCGACCCGCGGGCCGCACCACCAATACACGGTGACCTGGGGCGCGCCGAAATTCCGCGAGGCGCTGGCCCGGAAAATCCAGCGCTTCACCGGGCTGCCGATCGATCCGGACCAGAACCTCGTCGTCACCTGCGGCAGCACCGAGGCGATGATGGTCGCCATGATGACCGCCTGCAATCCGGGCGACAAGGTGATCATCTTCTCGCCGTTTTATGAAAACTACGCGGCGGACGCGATCCTGTCAGGAGCCGAGCCTATCTACGTGCCGCTGCGGCCGCCGGGCTTCGGTTATGATCCCGAGGAACTCGCGCGGGCCTTCGCGCAGAAGCCGAAAGCGATCGTGGTTTGCAATCCCTCGAACCCGACGGGCAAGGTTTTCACCCGCGACGAGTTGATGGAAATCCTGCGTCTGGCCGAGGAGCACGACGCTTTCGTGATCACGGACGAGCCATACGAGCACATCGTTTTCGCGCCGCACGAGCATGTGTATTTCGCGGCGCTGCCGGGCGCTTTCGAGCGGACCATCACTTGCAACTCGCTCTCGAAAACCTACTCGATCACCGGCTGGCGGCTCGGCTACGTGCAGGCCGCCCCGGCGGTCATCGCGCAGGCGCGGAAGGTGCATGACTTCCTAACCGTCGGCGCGGCGGCACCCTTGCAGGAAGCCGCGATCGCCGGGCTCGAACTGCCGGACAGTTACTACACCGGGCTGCGCGATCTCTACACGGAGAAGCGCGATCTGTTCCTCGGGCTGCTGCGCCAGACCGGCCTGCCCTTCACCGAGCCGCAGGGCGCTTACTATGTGATGCTGGATATTTCCTCGCTCGGCTTCACGACGGATACCGAGGCATCCGAGTGGCTGATACGCGACATCGGCGTGGCGGGAGTGGCGGGTTCGAGCTTTTTCCGGGAACCGGTGAACCATCTCATTCGCTTCCACTTCGCGAAGAACGCGGCCACGCTGCAAGCCGCGGGCGAGCGCCTGCTCCGCTTGCGTTAGGAAAGCGGGAGCACCCCGGCGAAAATGCCTGCGATTCCCGCTTTTCCAATCCACGAGATTCCGCAAGGCTGCGCGCGCGATGCCAGCCATTGAAAACACCTACGCTTTGATTCTCGCAGGAGGTTCAGGAACCCGTTTCTGGCCCTTGAGCCGGAATTCCCGGCCGAAGCAGCTTCTCGATCTTTTCGGAACCGGCACGCTCCTCGAGCAAACGATCCGCCGCCTCGACGGGCTGGTTCCTTTTGAAAACATCCTGATCCTCACCAACGAGCTGCAACTCGACGCCGTCCGCGCCATCGCCACCATGCTGCCGGCGGAAAACATTTTCGCCGAGCCCGCCAAACGCGACACCGCGCCTGCCGTCGCGCTCGGCATCGGCCTCGTCGCCGCCCGCAATCCCGACGCGGTGATGATGGTGCTGCCTTCCGACCAGCTGATCCAGGACACCGCCGCCTATCACTCGGTCATGCGCGACGCCCTCGCCACCGCGGAAACTTCCGACGGCCTCGTCACCATCGGCATCCGCCCGACCTGGGCCTGCCCGTCCTACGGCTACATCGAGCGCGGCGGGCCTGCTAACATCACTGGCCTGGCGTGCGAACATCCGCCCTTCGAAGTGACGCGTTTCCGCGAAAAACCCGACGCCGAACTCGCCGCGCAATTCCTCGCCCAAGGCGGTTTTTCCTGGAACGCAGGGATGTTCGTCTGGTCGCTTCCCACCGTGATCCGGCAGCTCGCCGCCCACGCGCCCGAGCTCGCGGGATTCGTCTCCGAACTCACCAGCTCGCCTGACATCCACGCCACGGTGGCCGCGCGATTTCCCGCACTCACGCCGATCTCCATCGACTACGCGCTCATGGAAACCGCCGACCGCGTGCTCAACATCGAGGCGACTTTCGACTGGGACGACGTCGGCTCCTGGCTTTCCATCGCCAAGTATCTCGAAAAATACGGCGAGGAAAACCGCGCCAACGAGCCGATCACCCAACTCGACTCGCAAAACAACATCGTCTTCAACGCGCTGCCCGGCACCCGCATCGCCCTGCTAGGCGTGGACGACCTCATCATCGTCCAAACCCCGGACGCCCTGCTCATCGCCAACCGCCACCAGGCGGATGCGATCAAGAAACTTTCCGACATCCTTCCCGTCGAGCTCCTCTGAACGCGCGAAATTCCAACTCCCCTCACCCGGCGCTCGGCATCGATCATGGTGACGCGCGGATCGGCGTCGCCGCCACCGACGATTTCGGCATCCTCGCGCATCCCGTCGAGACCATCGACCAGAGCAAGGGCGACGCCATCGAGCGGATCGCCCGGCTGGCGGAAATCCGCCAGATCCACACGCTCGTCGTCGGCCTGCCGGTCCGCATGGATGGCAGCGAGGGAAGCTCCGCCGCCAAGGTCCGCGCCTTCGCCGACCGGCTGCGCGACCGCCTCCCCACCCTCCCCCTCGTCTTCGTGGACGAAACGCTAACGACCTCCACCGCCGCCGCCAAACTCCGAGAAGCCGGACGCAACGCCCGCCAGCAAAAGGCCGTCATCGACCAAGCTGCCGCCGTGGAAATCCTGAATTTATGGATGGGAGGGATCGGATAGATGCGACTCAAGGTTACCATCGCCTACGACGGGCGCCCTTATAACGGTTGGCAATCGCAGGTTGGCGGGAACACGGTGCAGGACATCATCCAGTGCGCCTTGGAGGAAGTGGCGAAACAACCGCTGCGGCTACACGGCTCGGGCCGCACGGATACCGGCGTGCACGCCCTCGCGCAGATCGCCCATTTCGACGCGCCGCCGGGGACTTCCATGAACCCGTTCAACTGGGTGCCCGCGCTCAATTGCAAGCTGCCCGCCACCATCCGGATCATGGCTTGCGAGGAGGTCCCGCCGGATTTCCACAGCCGCTTCTCCGCCATCGGGAAGATCTATCATTTCGACCTCTGCACCGATCCCGTCCTGCCGCCGCTCAAGGCCGGCACCGCCTGGCACATCCCGCGCCAGCTCGACGCGGACGTCCTGTGGGACGCGCTCGCGCTTTACATCGGCCGCCACGACTTCCACGCCTTCGCCGCCTACCGCGGCAATGAAACGCCGGACATCGACTGGTGCCGGACGATCGAGTCGGTGGAGCTGACGACTTTGCAGGACGGCTATCAGATCTCCTACAAGGGAGACGGTTTCCTCTACAAAATGGTCCGCCTCCTCACTGGCGGCGCGGTCCACGCCGCGCAAGGGCGCATCAGCCTAGACGATCTGGCCGCGTTGCTCGACCAACCGCCCGGCCTGCCGCTCGGGAAATCCCCGCTCTGCGCCCCGTCCGACGGGCTGTTCCTGCAACAGGTAATCTATCCGTAATCTCCGGGACCGCGGCTCTTGTCACAGAAACGGATTGCCCGCGCGCTCCTCGCCTAGGGTGGTGGCCGGTCCGTGGCCGGGAAGCAGGATGGTGGAATCAGGCAGCGGAGCAAGGACTTGCCTCAGGTTCCGCAGGGCTTTCTGGTAGATGGCTGGCGAGCCGCAGCCGCCGATGGAACCGGCGAAGAGCGCGTCGCCGGTGACGAGGACCGGGCGGGCGAGGCCGTCGATGTGATAGCCGAGCGCCGGGTCGGCGTGGCCGGATAGATCGCAAGCGCGGACGGTGAGCCGGCCGCAGCGGATGGAGTCGCCGGGGCGCATGGACCGGGCGTTTTCGATTTGATCGCCGTGAACGACGTTGCCTCTCGCGACGAGCGCGGGAATTCCGCCGACGTGGTCGCGGTGGCCGTGGGTGACGAAAACATGGCCGTTAGCTGGCGCGCCGACCGCATCGAGCGCGACCGCGCATGAGTCGGAATCAACGCCGGTGTCGAAAAGGATCGCCGTGTCATCCATCCAGACGAGCCATGCGTTCACCCGTTCCTCGCCGAAGGGCAGGTCGAGTCGGTGGATGCCCGGCAGGGCGAGCGGTTCCGGCAGGTAGCCGGGATGATTGACAAGCGCTGCGGTTTGCAAATCCAACACCGGCGCGAGGCGGCGGGCGGTTTCCTCCGAGAAATCCCCTGCCGCGAAGGCGAGGACGCGGTCTTCCGGCAGGCCCGCCTGCCGCGCGGCATCGACCGGCGTGAGTCCGTGGCCGCGCAGCGCCTTGCGGATGACCCAAGTGTAATCGTCTTCAAGCATGGCGGCTTACCTCATTCGGTAGTAACTGTCGGAATTGTAGAGGAAATAGACGTCCTGCGGATTGAGGCGGGGTAGCCAGACGAACGGCTTGCCGGAAGTGTCGATCTCCTCGGCCAGCGCGGCGGGCTGGGTGGCCTTGGCGGGTTCGACGGAGTCCGGGTTTTTGGTGAACGAGGTTTCGTCGATGCCGTTGACGATGTGGTTGACCCACTTCAGCTCCTTGGCCTGCTCGCCGAATTCGCTCCAGTCGCCGCTGGACGACCTGGCATACATCTTCTTGATCAACTCGTCCGTGGTGACCCCCATTTTGTTAGCGATAGGCGTGCCGAGGCGCGCCCACCAGCGCTGGCTTTCCTCGTGGAACTCGCGCTGCTGGGTGAGGTTGAGCTGGGCCGTGACCACGGAGCTGATCTGGTGGTGGAGGATGACCGCATTCGGATAGGCATAAGACTCCTTGGCGAGCGTGGTGATGGCGGCGGCCATCGACGCGGCGAAGGATTTCACGACGACGTGTACCGGCGCGTCGCTCGATTCCATGGCTTTGAGAATCCGATAGCCAGCCATCACGGAGCCGCCGGGCGAGGCGTCGATGACGATGAAGATAGGCAGCTCGCGATCCTTGTTGTTCCAATACTGGATGCGGCTGGTGATGAAGTCGGCGGTGGCGGTGGTGATCAGGCCGTTGAGCGGAATCCGGCGGTCGGAGACGACGAGGGTGCCGTTTTCCTTCAGCGGGTTCTTGAGGAAGACCGGCTTGGCATCGGCGAATCTGGCACGCTTCTCGGCGGTTTCGATTTGGGCGATGTCGTTCTGGAGACGGGTGATTTCGAGGGCGGCTTCGGTCTGAACGATCTTCAGGTCGTTCGCGAGTTTCTCGGCGCGGGCTTTGGAGAGCTCGCCTTCGCGGGTGATTTTTTCTTTCTCCGCATCCATCTTGGAGAGTTCCTGCTGGAGAGCCGCCTGGCGTTTGGCGGTTTCCATGGCGAGTTTCTCGGTCATCAACTCCCGCTCCAACTTGAGGCGGGTGACTTCGGCGCGCATGACGCTGGTCGCCTGGATGAGGCGCTCGGCTTCAAGTTTGTTCTCGGTGGCGAGGGCTTCCTGCTCGGTGCGTTTCGCTTCGAGCGCGGGGTTCGCCGGAGTGGCGGCTTCGGCGGGAACTGCGGGTGGCGCTTCTTTCGCGGGAAGCAGGGCGGTCGTCAGGGCGAAACCGATCAGGGCCGCGTGGGTTGGGAATGTTTTCATGAGTCGGTTCTAAAACGCTGCGACGGCGCAGCTTTGTTCGGGAAATTTCAGGACTTCCGGGCTTTGGCGCGGACCCCGATGAAGACGATGATCCCGGCAAACGCGAGGAAGATGGCGGCGGCGATGCCAAGCGTGGTGAACAAGCGGCTGCTGGCCGAGTCCACCTGCGCGTCGGTGATCTTGTCAGCCGGGATCTCACCCGGAATTCTCGTTAGCACGACTTTCCCGTCGGCGACTCCCACGCGGGTGAGCTTGGCCATCGCCGGACCGATCACCGGATCGACGAGATAGCGCTCGGTGATTCGATAGGGCGACATTTGGCCGATGAATTCCGGAGCGACTTTCTTGCCGGGAACCTCGATGGCGTCGAGGCTGAGGACGACCTCGTGTTTGAGCAATTGCGGGCGGGCAACGAGCGTGCCGTTGAGGAAGCGGGAGTCGGAGGCGATCCAGCCGGGTTCGCCGTCACGGGCGAGCCGGGGCTTGCCGTTGAGTGGAAACGAAATAGCGACGCGCAGGTTTTCGCCCGCGATGGCGGTGACGCGGAAGGTGCCGCGGAGCTCCTTGAAGGGCTCGTAGGCGGCGATGGCGAGATTCAGATCCTCGGCGGTTAGGGCGAGCGTGGCTTGGGAGTCGCCGGCGAGTTGCTGGCGGAACGCCTCCACCCGTTCGGCAAGATGGTTGAGGGCGGCTTCCTGGTTTTCGAGCGGCGAGACTTCCACCGCGACGGGTTTTTCCGCGGTGAACTTGGCAATCTCGTTGAACTGCCGGAACAAGGTGAGGACCGAGAATCCGATCAGGAA
Organism: Luteolibacter sp.; assembly: GCF_058122085.1. NCBI lineage: Bacteria > Pseudomonadati > Verrucomicrobiota > Verrucomicrobiia > Verrucomicrobiales > Verrucomicrobiaceae > Luteolibacter > Luteolibacter sp. The sequence goes on from NZ_JBIKBQ010000056.1 coordinate 13,857, forward strand.
AACCATCACCGCGAGTGCGGCGATGAGGATGGCGCAACCCGCGAAAGGCGAGCGGGCGCTGGCATCATTGCGAGGCGTGTTCTGGGACATCGGACGGGATTGGATAGAATCAGGGGGCTTTGTTTTCCGGCTCTTCAACTGGGGGAGGAGTCTCGTCGATGGCGGGGAGCTCGTCGCTGAAATGCGGATCCTTGGGAGGATACTCGTCGTGCCAACCGTCGTCGCCCTCCTCATGCGCGTGATGATCCGTTGGATGATATTCATCGTGCCAACTGTGGTCTTCGGCGGGGTCCGGGGTGACCGCTTCCGCGCGCATTTTTTCCTCGCGGGCAATCTGGCGTTCCATACTTTCCCGGGCTTCCTGCTCCTCCTTGATGCGGTTTTTCTTGCTGTCGAAATAGGCGAGCCAGATGCAGATTTCGTAGAGAATGATCATCGGCGCGGCCATCAGGCAGAGAGTCATCGCGTCCGGCGTCGGAGTGAGGACGGCGGCGGTGACGAAGATGCCGACGATGGCATAAGAGCGGGTCCGGGACATCGTTTCATAGCTGAGCAGTCCGAGTTTCACGAAGACCATCACCACCACCGGCAGCTCGAAGGACGCGCCGAAGAGCAGGGTGAACTGCGTGGCGAAGGAGATGTACTCGCCGATCCGCCAGTCGTTTGAAATCCCCATGTTGCCGCTCCACTCCGCGAAGAACAACAGGGCCCGCGGCAGCACCATGTAGTAGGCGAAGGCCGCGCCCGTCAGGAACAAGCCGAAGCCGACTGCCATCGCCGGCCAGAGGACGCGCTTCTCATTGCTGTGCAGTCCGGGCAGGACGAATTGCAGGATGAACAATAACAGCAGCGGAAACGAAACGACGATGCCCGCGACGAACGACAGTTTCATCGACAGCATGAAGCCCTCGGTGGGCCGGAGCGCGGACATCATCCGCAGGTTGCCCTGGGCGTCGCTGTCGGTGTTCGGCTTGGTCCGGAGGAGGGCTTTGACCTGGAGCTTGAGCTCGTCGGATCCGCCAAGCGAGTTGACGAAGGCATCGCGCTTTTCCTCGGGCAGGGCGTTGGCGGCGCGGAGCAGGCTGATGGATTCGGCTTGGAACGAGAGGTCGTCGTCGCCGAGGGATCGGTAGAAAACCTCGCGCTGCTCGGGCGTGAGATTCATCGCCGCGTGTTCGACCTTGCTGGCTTTTCCCCAGCTTTCCACGGTCAGCGGGCGGGGGGCGTCATCCGGCAGCGTGGCCTTGAGCTGGGTGACCAGCACCTGGTCCACCGGCTGCCGGAAGAACTCCATCAGGTTCTTGTTGAAGGCGAAGCAGACGATCATCGAGATGACCAAGGTGATCACGACCCGGGTGACCATCACGCGCAAGTCCTCCAGATGCTCGAGAAACGGCTTTTCGTGGTCCGGGTGGGAATTCTCCCGGAGCTGGATGACTTTTTTCAGCAGATACATTGCTTGTAGGGGCGGGATTCAAGCCGCGCTTTCCCCGCACCGCAAGGGCAGATGTTTTTCACCGGGCAATTCTGGCGTTGCGGTCCGCGCGCGCGTGTCCCACCCTATCGTGCCGCCGCCAAGCCCCCGCAATTGACACCATGTTCCAGCCCGACTCCGTGATTCCTGATTTCCCGATCCTCGATCAAGCGATCGGCGGACGCCCGCTCGTCTATCTGGACAACGCCGCCACCACGCAGAAGCCGATGGCGGTGCTGCTGGCGTCCCGGCACTATTACGAGGCGATGAACGCCAACATCCACCGTGGCACCCACCACTTGGCCCGGCTCGCCACGGAGACCTTTGAAAAAGCCCGCCAAACCGTCGCCAACCACCTCAATGCGGCGAGCTCGGACGAGGTGATTTTCACCTCCGGCACCACCGACGGCATCAATCTCGTAGCCAACATCCTCGGCCTCTCCGGCCGGATCAAGCCGGGCGACGAGGTGCTCATTTCCGCGCTGGAGCACCATTCCAACATCGTCCCGTGGCAGATGCTCTGCGAGCGCAGCGGCGCGATTCTCAAGGTCATTCCTTGTTTTGACGACGGCACGCTCGATCAGGCCGCCTTCCTTTCCCTGCTCAACGAGCGCACGAAAATCCTCTCGCTCACCTGGATTTCCAACTCCTTCGGCACCGTCAATCCGGTCGCGGAAATGGCCGCCGCCGCGAAAAAAGCCGGCGCGCTCGTCATGCTCGACGCCGCCCAGGCCGTCGCCCACGTGCGGATCGACGTGCAGGCGCTCGACATCGATTTCCTCGCGTTTTCCGGCCACAAGGTTTACGCACCGACCGGCACCGGCGCCCTGTGGGGCCGTGCGAAAATCCTCAACGCGCTGCCGCCCTGGCGTGGCGGCGGCGAAATGATCAAGGAGGTCACCTTCGAGAAAACCACCTACAACGACCTCCCCTTCAAATACGAGGCCGGCACGCCGAACATCGAGGGCGCCATCGCCCTCGGTGCCGCCATCGACTTCGTCAACGGCATCGGCCTGGGCGCGATTCAGAAACACGAGGAGGCTCTCATCCGTTCCGCCGCCGACGCGCTCGCCTCGATTCCCGGGATTCGTTTCTTCGGCCCGGCCGACCGCGCGGGCGCGCTCTCCTTCAATGTCGCAGGCATCCACCACTACGATCTCGGCACGCTGATGGACCAAATGGGCGTCGCCGTCCGGACCGGCCACCATTGCTGCCAACCGCTGATGGCGCGCTTCGGCATGACCGGCACCGTGCGCGCGTCGTTCGCTTTGTATAACACGCAGAAGGACGTCGAAGCGCTCGCCGAAGCCACCCGCAAGGCCGTCTCGATGCTGAGTTGAAAATCAAAACCACCGCCCGCATGAACATCGTCCTCGGAATTTCCGGCTCCATCGCCGCCTACAAATCAGCGGATCTCGCGTCGCAGTTGGTCAAGCTCGGCCATGAAGTCCACCTCGTGATGACCCACTCGGCCACCGAGTTCATCACGCCGCTTACGCTCCAGACGCTCACCCGCCAGCCGGTGCTCGTCTCGCTGGAAGACGAGAAACAATCGTGGAAACCCGGCCACATCGAACTCGCCGACCGCGCCGATCTGTTCGTCGTCGCCCCGGCCAGCGCGAACACGCTCGGGAATTTCGCCAACGGCCTCGCGCCCGATCCCCTCACCTCGATCTATCTCGCCCTGCCGCGCGCCACGCCGGTTCTGATCGCCCCGGCCATGAACGGGAAAATGTGGCTGCACCCCGCGACCCAGCGCAACATCGCCCAACTCGCGGTGGACGGCTGCCATTTCGTCGGCCCCGCCGAGGGCGACCTCGCCTGCGGCTACGAAGGCATCGGCCGGCTCGCTCCGGTGGAGGAGATTCTGGCGAAGATTCACTCTCTTCGTAAGTAGTCCCGGCTTCAGCCCAATGCCTTTAAGGATTGGGGCCGTGGTTGCGAAAAAACAAGGCGAAGAGCCCCAAGGAGCGGCGGAATGCGTCCGCCGATGACCATGAGGAGCCAATGAGGTGAGCAAAGCGCTTTACATTGGCACTACATGGTCAGGGCGAACACGTTTCGCCCCTCCTTGTGCCAAGCACTCGTAGCCAATCCTTAAAGGCATTGGGCTTCAGCCGGTCTGAGGCGGAAAGTATCCATGTGATGATCTTGGTCATGCTCTTTTGGGGATTCTTCAAGCGAACTTTCTATTTCGTTCCGTCGGAGGGTGGGTGATACCGGGCGGGTTTGGCGAGGAATTTCTGACGGGGATTTTTGCAACCCTTATTTTACCAGTCATTTAGGGAAGAAGTCACCGATGCTTGATTTCCTCGGTGACTGAACGGGAAAGCCTGGCTTTGGAGGGCATTCCGGTTAGCGGTTCGTTCCTCAAAGCATCGGTTACCATCACAGGTGGTTGAATGCTTGCGGAGCCGTTTGATCCGGCGGCGTTCACGCTTGCTGCGGGCGAGGCCGGTGGGGAGTTCCTGGGAGAGGGAATGAAGTGTCACCGGCGTGGGCCCCGGCCCCCGATTGGAGGAAGGCTGGCGGGGCGGACGGAATGGTGTCTGCTAGCGATCGCCGCGGTTCTCGCCCCGCTGCTGGCACTCGGCACGCCGCGGACACCGGAGCCACCGGATCTCGGGCGTGGTCCGGAGGTTTTCACGTTCAACGGCCTGGTCTTGCCGCTGCATTTTCTGCCGCCGACCGAGGCGGAAACCGCGTTCGCGAAAAGTTTTCCCGGCACGCTTTCCAGCCACTGCTGGGGGACCGACCAGGTGATTCTCCGGCGGGTGAATCAGGCGACGCGGCGCTTGCATCCGTCCGGCGATTGCCTGCGCGCGGCGGGATTTGAAACGACCGAGGCGATCACCGTGCGGCTGGCCGACGGCAGCCGCTGGGCGAGGTTTTCCGCGACGCGCGACGGCCTTCGTCGGACCGTGTATGAACGGATCACCAGCAGCCGCGACGGCTCGACTTGGACCGATGTGTCCGCATGGTATTGGGCGGCGCTGTGGCACCCGCTGAACGGCCCGTGGCAGGCGGAAACGGTCATCGGGGAATGAGAAAATTTTGTGCTTAGCCGCAGGCGGCGCATGCGCTACATCCGGGGCATGGATGAACTGACACGCGATCACGGACCACAGCCGCTCGACAGCCTGATGGACCGCTGGAATTTGACCAATCATGAATTGGTGGAGGTTTCCGAAGAACAACTGAACCACAAGCAGGTGCAGAAGGCGCGCAAGGGCCGGAAGCTCACGCTGAACTTGATGCAAAAGCTGATGCGGGCCGTCAACGAGGCGGTTCTGCACAAGCTGCCGAAGGAGCAGAAAGCGGCTTTCGTGCCTTATTTGCACAAGCATTTGTTCAATTACGCCAAGGGCTATGACGCCGCCTGGGTGGACCCTAACGAAGAGTTGATGCCGAAGTGAGCGCGCCGCAATGGACCATCGCCGGACAAGGTCTCGCGGGGACTTGTCTTGCTTGGTCGCTGTGGCGGCGCGGCGCGGAATTCATGATGGTGGACCGCGGCGCGGGCGGCAGCTCGCGGGTCGCGGCGGGGATGGTGAATCCGTTGACCGGGAAGAACTTCGAGCCGAGCTGGCGGATCGCGGAGTTTCTGCCGGAGGCGCTGGAGTTTTACGCGGACGTGGAGAAGCGGATCGGGCGGCAAGTCTGGTATCCGTTTCCGGTGTTGCGACTGGCGGGATCGGAGAAGGAATGGCGCAAGATGGTCTCGAAACTGGATTCGCCGGACGTCGCACCGTGGGTTGTGGGGGAGGTTGCCGCGCCGGACGGCTGGGTCGGCGCGGTGGAAGTGCGCGGCGGCGGGAGGCTGGACACGCGGGCGTTCATGGACGGTTCGCGCGGGTTTCTTGAAGAGCTCGGCTGTTACCGGCAAGGCGAGGTTTCCCTTTCGGAAAGCAGCCGGAGCGTGATTTGGTGCGAGGGCGCGGCGGGCTTGATGGCGGGACGCTGCGGTCCGCACCGCTGCGCGAAGGGCGAGATTCTAACGCTGCGGGCGGAGGGCTGGGACGAGACCCGCATCCGCATCGGCGCGGGCGGCTGGATGGTGCCGCAGGGCGGGGGAGTTTTCAAAGTTGGCTCGACCTACGAGTGGGACGAGCTCGACGAACTGCCGACTGATAGAGGGCGGGCGCGGGTGGAGGAAATTGCGAGTCGCCTCGGCAGTGAGACCTTCGAAGTGATCGCCCACGAGGCCGGAGTGCGGCCGATTTTGCGCCGCAGTCAGCCATTGATCGGCCCGCTCGACGACGGCGGCTGGATGTTCAATGCGCTGGGTTCGAAGGGCTCGCTCTACGCGCCGGGCATGGCGGGGCGGCTCGCGCGCTGGCTGGTGGATGGCGTCGAAGCCGAGCCGGAAGTGGACTTCCGGGTGTTCCGCGAACAAACTCGCCGCGATGAATCCCGCTGATCCGCTGTTTCCCCCGCGCCCGACGGCTTTGGCGCAGGAAATCCTGCGGCCGCTGATCCGGCCGGGCGATCTTGTCATCGACGCGACGGCGGGCAACGGCCATGACACGGCTTTTCTAGCGGAATGCGTCGGTCCTGATGGAGGGGTGCTCGCCTTCGACGTGCAGGAAGCCGCGCTTGTCGCCGCGAGGGCGCGGGTGGGGGACGTCGCGTGGGTGGAGTTTTTGCATGAGTCCCACGGGAACATGAACGCGCATGCCGCGGACGGATCGGTGGCGGCGGTGATGTTCAATCTCGGCTATCTGCCGGGGGAAGACCACGAACTGACGACGGAGGCCGCGGAGACATTGTCCGCATTGGAAATCGCGGCGCGCCTGCTGGAATCCGGCGGGGCGCTTTCCGTCATCTGTTATCCGGGGCATCCGGCGGGTGCCGCGGAGGCGGCTGCGGTGGAGGCGTGGATGACCGCGCTGGCTGCCGGCGGCTGGAGAGTGGCGAAATACGGAGCCGTCGGGACGCGCCGGCCCGCGCCGTTTTTGCTGGTGGCGGGGAAGCTGTGAATCCGGAATGTGTTCCGACTGTCTCAGTCGGAAGCGGAGCCCCGGAAAATCCGGCTGAGACAGCCGGGACACGTTATTCCGCGGCGGGCTTGGCCTCGGCGAGAAGGGCTTCCGCGGTGAGCTCCACGAACGAGCCGGGCGCACCGGCGTAGTGGATTTTCCGCTCGCCATCGAGGACGTAAGCGAGCGGCCAGGAGCCGACGCGGTATTCCTTGGCGAGCTTGTTTTCGGGGTCGGAGAAGTTGGCCCAGGTGACGGTGTTGTCGGCCTGCAGGCTGCGGAGTTTGGCGGCGGGGTCGTTGTTCACGCCGATCACGACGAGGGGCCGGCCCTTGAATTTCGCTTCCGTGGCGGCGGTGATTTCAATGACGCGCCGTGCATCGGCAAGGTTGCTGTTCCAGAAGAGCAGGATGACGACCTTGCCCTTGTTCGCTGAGAGGGAAAGCGGGCGCATGGCGGAATCCTCGCCGACGAGGTCGGGGGCGACGCGGCCTTTGGAGAGGAAGCGGATGATGTAGAGCTCGTCCTCGGCGAGCTTGGCGACGTTGACGCCGCCGAGTTCGACATCGGAACTCTGGATGATGGCCTTGCGCAGGAAGGTGAGGCGCTTGCGCATGATCTCGCCGTCGTCGCCGAGGGTTTTGAGCTGCAAGGCGGCTCCGAGAGCGGCGACGCCCTGGGTCTTCGAATCCTGGCTGCCAGACTGGATTTTTTCAAGCAGGGCGAGCGAGCGGGGGGCGGGGCTGGAGGCCAGCGCGACGCAGACGGGGATGAGTTTGAGGCTGTTGAGGTGGCGGGTTTCGACGGCTTTGCGGATGGCTTCGTTTTCCTTGGTGAAGATGGCGGTCGGGACGCCGGCTTCGTTGTTAGCGAACAGGCCGGGGGTGATTTGGAGGAACCAGGCGGCGGGCTCGAGCGTCCATTCCTGGTCGAGTGACTGGCCGATGCCGGCCCACATTTGTTTGGCGAAGGCGACGGCGTCGGGACGGCTGTTCCACGCCTTGGTCTGCTCGGCCGGAGTCGCGGCAATCCGTGTTTCCAAGGCCCACTTCTCCATCGCGAGCTGGTAGGTTTTCTGGATCCGCTGGGCGTCGGCCGGGGTGGCGGTGGCGGTGGCGTGGGGCAATGCCAGCAGGAATGACAGGATGATGAGGCGGCTAAGGAGGTGCATGATGGGAAACTATACTCCGGCGGTGGTTGCAGGGAATCAGAAAAGACGGGGTCAGGCGATGGCCGCCGCGGCAGCCTCGCGCGCCCAGAGGTCCGCCGCAACGACGGACTCGAGGCTGGCGGAAGGTTGGACCGGGTGGGCGTCCATGACGGCGGCGACACATTCCCAGATGCCGGGGAAGGGAATCTTTCCGGCGCGGAAGGCCTCGACGGCGACTTCGTTGGCGGCGTTGTAAACGGCGGGCAGGGTGCCGCCGGCGAGACCGGCGCGGCGGGCGAGATCGAGCGCCGGGAAATCCGCGCCGCGCGGGGCTTCGAATTCCAATTTCGCGAGCGCGGGGAAATCGAGCGGGCGGAGGCCGCCTTTGACGCGCCGCGGCCAGGTGAGCGCGTATTGGATGGGAAAGCACATGTCGGTCCGGCTGAGCTGGGCGAGCACCGAGCCGTCGGTGAACTCGACCATCGAGTGGATGATGCTCTGCGGGTGGACGACCACGTCGATGCGCTCCATGCCGATGCCGAACAACCAGCGGGCCTCGATCATTTCGAGGCCTTTGTTGAAAAGGGTGGCGGAGTCGATGGTGATTTTCGGCCCCATTTCCCAGGTCGGGTGCTTGAGGGCCTGGGCGAGGGTGACGTGGCGGATTTGATCGGACGGCAGGGTCCGGAACGGGCCGCCGGATGCGGTTAGGATGAGCCGGGTGACTTCGGCCTCGCCGCCGCGGTGGCCGTCGAGGCACTGGAAAATGGCGTTGTGCTCGCTATCGACGGGGAGGAGTTTGACGCCGCGCTTTGCGGCGGCGGCGGTGATGATTTCGCCGGCCATGACGAGGATTTCCTTGGAGGCGATGGCGAGGTCCTTGCCCGCCTCGATGGCGGCGAGCGCGGGGTGGAGTCCGGCGGTGCCGACGATGGCGATGAGCACGATGTCGGCCTCCGCGAGGGTTGCGAGCTCTAGCAGCCCTTCCGCGCCGAGGTGGATTTTCACATCGGAGGGGAGCAGCGCGCGGAGGGCGGATTCCTTGTTGGCGTCGTAAATGGCGACGTGGCGGACGCCGGTTTCGCGGGCTTGGGCGGCGAGTTTTTCGATGTTGCCGGACGCGGCGAGGGCGATGATTTCGATCTCACCGGGCAGCTCGCGGGCGACCTTGAGGGTCGAGCAGCCGATGGAGCCGGTAGATCCTAGCAGGACGACGCGGCGTTTGCGGGGCCGGGCGTTCATGCGGCGGGGAGAAGGACCCATTTCAGGTAGAAATAGAGCGCGGGCGCGGTGAAGCAGATGCTGTCGATGAGGTCGAGCGAGCCGCCGATGCCGGGAAGCATCCTGCCGGAGTCCTTGGCGTGGATGGCGCGCTTGACCACGCTTTCCGCCAGATCGCCGATGACGGCGAGGATGGAGAGGATGAATCCGAGGGCGACGACGTGGCCCCAGTGTTGGAGGATCCCGAGCTGCTTCGGAAACAGCAGGTAGAGGCCGCAGGCGGCGATCTGTGAGAAGAGCAGCGCCCCGCCGAAGCCCTCCCAGGTTTTTGCGGGGCTGACGTGGGGGATCATCTTGTGGCGACCGACCATCGAGCCGGTGATGTAGGCTCCCATGTCGGTGAACTTGGTGACGGCGAGCAGCCAGAGCAGCAGGAACGCGCCGGAGTTGCTGACGAGGCCGGGGACGGCGTCGGTGTCGGGGACGAGAAAGGTGATGCGGGCGGCGAAGTTGAAAAGGAAGGCGATGTAAACGAATCCTAGCAGGTTGGCGGCCACGGCGAGCAGCGACTCGATGCCGCGGATCGGGTAGCGGAGTTGGAGGGTGAAGGCGCCGGCGATGGCGATGAAGACGGCGAGGTCGTCGATGTCCTGTGGGATCGATTCGCCGCCCTGCCAGAAAAACCAGGAGAGCCCGCCGCAGTAAACGGCGGCGAGCAGGATGCCGAAGCGGGGGAAGCACATCACGGCGGCGGCGCGGAGCATTTTGAAATACTCGACGGTGGCGATCATGGCGAGGGCGCTGATGAGGCCGAGCACGGCCCAGGATCTGCCGCTGACGAAGATGGCCGTGACGAGTCCCCACAGAAACAGGGTGCTGGCGCTGCGGCGGGCGAAGACGAGCGCTTTCGACTGGGTGGGAGGCTGCGGGTTGTCTGCCATTTTCAGGGGAATCCAAGACGGCTCCGGCGGGCGTGGCAACTCATTCATCAAATGTCGCGCAACCTTTTTTCGGAGCCGTGGTTTGATGGTCGATCGAGACAACCAACGAGTCTCCACAATTCAACCGAAAACCAACAATGAAAGCGACCACACTGATCACCATGGGTGCCCTCATCGGGACCTGCACGTTTGCGACAGCCGAAGACAAGCCAAAGCGCCCGGATGGACCGAAGCGCGAAATCCCCGCCGAAATGCTCGAAAAATTCGACACGGACAAGGACGGCAAGCTGTCTCCTGACGAGAGGAAGGCGATACACGAGGAGATGAAGGCGAAAATGGAAGAGCGCAAAGCGAAGATGCTCGAGAAGTATGACACGGATAAAAGCGGCGACCTTTCCGATACGGAAAAAGAGGCGATGAAAGCCGACATGCAAGCCCGTCACAAGGCGTTGCTTGAAAAATACGACGCCGACAAGGACGGCAAGTTGAGCCGCGAAGAGGTCAAGGCCGCTCGCGACGCCGGCGAAGAGCTTCCTCCAATGGGCCCTGGACCGGGTGGACCAGGTGGCAAGCGCGGCCCCGGTGGTCCGGGCGGCCCCGGCGGCAAGCGCGGCCCCGGCGGTCCAGGCGGTCCGCCGCCGGCTCCGGAAGTCGAGTGATCCGCGACGGATCGGTATGATTCAACGCCGCAGGCTGGTTTCACCGGCCTGCGGTTTTTCGTTTTCAAAGGTCCTGCTCGATGGCTTTGAGCGTCAGGAAAAGCTCCTGCCAGCGCTTGAGGCGCGGCTCGATGGCTTGCTTCTCATTCACGAGGTGCGTCCTAACGGCGTTGAGGGAGGACGCGTAGTCCCGGAAGACGATGCGGAGGGCTTCCTCGTAGTCCGAGCGCAGCGTGCTGGCAAACCCGCCGCAGGTGTCTAGCAGCCGATTCTGGAACTCGGCGATGATGGACCTGCAGGTCACCCACGCGGTGAGGACGCCGCCGCAGAGGAACAGCGCGGCGAGGCTGCAGAAAACCAGCGGCAGCCACCGGATGCCGAGCGCGCCGCAGGTGGCGCCGGCGGCGGTGAGCAGCAGCGTCATGAAGGCGAAGGACTTGAGCGCGAGGTTGCGGCGGCGGAGGTCCTTGTCGAGCTGGTTGCGGACTTTAAGGTTGCCGATGCCCTGGCGTGCGGCGCGGCCAAGGCGCTGGACGAAGCGCGTTTTCGCGGCGTCGAGAGTGGCGTCGAGGGAATCGGCGTTGCCGAGATCCACGCCCATCGCCTCCTTCACCCGCTCGCCGAGTTCGTTCCAATGGCTGCGGCAGAATTCGACGACCTCGGCACCGTCCTTTTCCGCGACCGCTTCGACGGTGGCTTGCAGGCGCTCGACGAAAATCGCTTCGATCGCGGGGCCGGTGCGGTCACCGACGAAGAGCCGGAAAAACGAGGGGATCGCGCCGAGCCGCCGCCGGAGACGCTTGGAAATCCACACGGCTTCGGTTTCGAAAACCTCGGCGACTCCTGCCAGATGGCGCGGCAGGCGGATGACGAAGCGCTCGCGGATGTCGTCGATTTCGCGCTCGACGGTGTCGAGGAAACGGCCGTGGCAGTTGAGCGCGTGGTTCTGGTTTTCGACGTGGTCTTCCACCGCGCGGAGGGCGGCGGCGGCTTGGCCGCGCCAGGTTTCGATGGCGTTTTGGCGGCGGGGGGATTCGCAGACGTTTTCCGTAATAAAGCTTTCCAGCTCGGGATAGCCGCTGGCTTTGAGGAGTCCGGCGGCGACGGGCGTGGCGCGCTTGGCCTCGCAGGCGAGCTTGCCGGAGACGGCGAAAATCGGCGGCACGCGGCCGATGCGTTTCATCGACAGGTCCGCCATGTGGCCGAGGATCACGCTGATGTCGACGGGCTCGCGCAGGTCTGCCTGTTGGATGATGAAAACCACCTGTTT
>NZ_JBIKBQ010000057.1:0-25374 GCF_058122085.1 Luteolibacter sp.
CCGTCGCTGAAGCCGCCGCCAAATCAACCGGCGAGCCCTACACGCTCGAAAAAATCACTGACATCCGCCAGATCATGAGCTTCGGCGTGATGACCACTCCGGCGTTGGTGATCGACGGAAAAGTGATGGCTGCAGGCAAAGTGCCGTCCATCGATGAAGTCAAACAGATGCTGGTTCCATGAAAACGCCTGCCAAAGTGATGATCGTGCTCGGTGTGATCGCAGCCGCCGCCAGCATCATCGTTCTCAAACCGGCCCCCGTCGCCTCCGCCGAAGCCACCGTCGTGACGGACGCAAAGCTCCCGCGACTTCTCGACCTCGGCGCGGACAAGTGTGTGCCTTGCAAAATGATGGCACCCATTCTAGCAGATCTAAAAAATCAATACGCGGGCCGGATGACGGTCGAGTTCATCGACATCTGGAAGAACCCCGCCGCCGGGGAAAAATACGCCGTCGAAATGATCCCCACCCAGATCTTCTTCGATGCGGAGGGCCGGGAGCTCTTCCGCCACACCGGCTTCCTCGCCACGGAAGACATCCTCGCCAAGTGGAAGGAACTGGGCGTGCCCTTCCCCTAACGAATCATGATCGAGGAACTCTTCACCCACCTGAGCCATGCGGTCGAGGGCGCGCCGCAGGTCGCGCTGGCAGCCGCCGTGGTGTGGGGCGTGTTGAGCATCGTTCTCAGTCCATGTCATCTCGCAAGCATCCCGCTGATCGTCGGTTTCATCAGCGAACAGGGACTGGTGACCACCCGCCGCGCTTTCTGGACGTCCACGCTGTTTGCGGTCGGCATCCTGGTCACCATCGCCGCGATCGGGGCGCTCACCGCCGCGGCCGGAAGGATGTTAGGCGATGTGGGGCGCTATGGGAATTACTTCGTGGCGGTGATCTTTTTCGTGGTCGGCCTGCATTTGCTAGGTGTCATTCCGCTGCCGTTTTCCGGGCCGGGCGCGGTCGGAATCAAGCGCAAGGGAATGCTTGCCGCGTTGGCTCTGGGGCTCGTGTTCGGCGTGGCACTGGGTCCGTGCACCTTCGCCTACATGGCTCCGATGCTCGCCGTGACCTTCAAGCTTGCAGAGACCGCGCCCGTGCATGGTGCCGGGTTGCTGCTCGCCTATGGCCTGGGCCACTGTGCGGTGATCGTGCTGGCAGGCACCTTCACCGAGGTCGTCCAGCGGTTCCTCAACTGGAATGAAAACTCGAATGCCGTCAGCCGGATCAAGGGCGTCTGCGGCGTGCTGGTCGTGCTCGGCGGCTTCCGGATGATTTATACCGCGCCCTAACTTAATTTCCCATGTCCGCTACCTCAAAGACCGACACCCCGCCAGCGGGCCGTTTGCGCATCCTGATTTTGCTGGCCGTGGGGTTACTGGCTTGGTGGTTGGCTTACCGGTATCTCTCCGCATTCTCCGCCTGGTTCACTTATCAGGTCCTGTCGCTCGAAAAAGGTTCACACCTCGCGGCCGCGCTGGAGTTCTTCATTTTTGAAACCCCCAAGGTGCTGATGCTGCTGACGCTGGTGGTGTTCGCCGTCGGCATCATCCGCACGTTTTTCACGCCGGAACGCACGCGGCGGATTCTGGCGGGAAAGAGCGAGTTCGTCGGCAACATCCTAGCCGCCCTGCTAGGAATCGTCACCCCGTTCTGTTCTTGCTCGGCGGTCCCGCTGTTCATCGGCTTCGTCACCACGGGCGTGCCGCTGGGCGTGACGTTTTCCTTCCTGATCTCCGCGCCGATGGTGAACGAGGTGGCCTTGGTTTTGTTGTTGGGCTTGTTCGGCTGGAAAGTCGCAGGGCTGTATCTCGCCACCGGGCTGATGGTGGCGATGGTCGCCGGCTGGATCATGGGACGTTTGAAAATGGAAAGGCATGTCGAGGAATGGGTCTTCCAAATCCCCGGCGGCGTGGATGCGACCACTGATGAATTGGATTGGCAGGGCCGCATCCGCGCCGGGTGGGATGCAGTCAAGGACATTGTCGGCCGGGTGTGGATTTACGTGCTGCTAGGCATCGCCGTCGGCGCTGGGATTCACGGCTACGTTCCCGAAAATTTCATGGCCTCGCTGATGGGCAGGGACGCGTGGTGGGCGGTGCCGCTGGCGGTGTTGCTCGGCGTGCCGATGTATTCGAACGCCGCCGGAATCATCCCGGTCGTGCAGGCGCTGCTCGGCAAGGGCGCGGCGCTCGGCACGGTGCTGGCGTTCATGATGTCGGTCATCGCCCTTTCCCTGCCCGAAGCCATCATTCTGAGAAAAGTCCTCAAGCCGCGGCTTATCGCCACCTTTTTCGGCGTGGTGGCGACCGGCATCCTGCTCGTCGGCTATTTGTTCAACGCGATCCTGTGATGCGAGGCAATCGGCAAACGGCGGGGCAGCGCGAATGAGATGGCGAAGGTGGCGGCGAGAAACAGAGATGAGGCAAGCAGGCAGCCGATGATGCCGCCGTCCATCCCCCAGCGGACGCCCGTTTGATAGAGAAGGCCGGAAAGCAGGGTTCCTGCGAGCCGACCGCAGGCGTTCGCCATGTAATAGATGCCCACGTTCATCGCCACCTTGTCGTGGTCTGCGTAGTCGAGGATGAGAAAGGAATGGACGGCGGAATTGAGCGCGAAGACCACTCCGAAAAGCACCAACCCGGCGACGACCACGACGGCTGGATCGAGATGCAAGGCAAGCCCCGCCGCGATTCCCAGGGGAATCAGGGCCAGCACGAAGGCGAGCCAGGTAGCGGCTTTGCCACCGGGATCCTTGCCGAGGAGAATGACTGGAGCGGAGGCTTGGACGATGCCGTAGCCGATGACCCACGCCGCCATGAAACCACCCGCCTGCCAGAATTTCCAACCGAGCACGGAGGAGAGGAACACCGGCAGCGCGATCACGAACCAGACGTCCCGCGCGCCGAACAGAAACAAGCGCGCGACGGACAGAACATTCACCGCGCGATTCGGAGAGATCCATTGGCGGAAATCTGCCTTCCGTTTCACATCTCCCAGACCGCCGCGCGTCAGGGTCACCGCCAGGATGAGCGCGAGGGCCACCACGGCCATGAGCACCATGACCGCCGGTTGGAAACCGACAAGCGAGAGAAGCAGGCTGCCGGCGAAGAAGCCGAAGCCTTTGAGCGCATTCTTACTTCCCGTTAGCAAGGCGACCCAGCGGTAGAGACGGCCTTCCGCTTCACCGGCCACGAGCTTCACGGCGCTTTTGCTGCTCATTTTCGTGAGATCCTTGGCGATGCCGGAGAGCGCTTGCGAGGCCATCACCCAGACGACGGTTAAGCCGCCGACCGGCATGAACGCCAACATGCCGAGTGCCAGAAGCTGGGTCCCGAGCCCCATGAAAAGCGTGCTCTTGAGGCCGAACCGCGAGGCGAGCATGCCGCCGGTGAGGTTGGTGACAATTCCGAAAAACTCGTAGAGCAGAAACAACGAGGCGACCTGCAGCGCGCCGTAACCAAGCTGGTAGAAATAGAACAGCACGAGCATCCGGATGGCTCCGTCCGCCAGCGTGTCCGCCCAATAAGCGAGCGTGACGATGGCGTAGTTCCGGACGGCTGGACTGGTAGTGCTCATAACGAGGCGGCGACTTTTTGGGCCAGCTCGGCATAGCGGCTGGCGTAGCCCCACTCGTTGTCATACCAGGCGAGGATCTTCACCTGGGTGCCGTTGGTGACCATGGTGGAGGGCGCGTCGATGATGGATGAGCGCGGGTCGTCTTTATAATCCACGGATACAAGCGGGCGGGTCTCGTAGCCGAGGATGCCCTTGAGCGGTCCTTCCGCAGCAGCTTGCAGCAGGCCGTTAATTTCAGCCACGCTGGTTTCCCGCGAGACTTCGAAGACGCAGTCGGTGAGTGAGGCGTTCAGCAGCGGCACCCGCACGGCCACGCCGTCGAGCTTGCCTAGCAGCTCAGGAAAAATCATGCCGATGGCGGTGGCTGAGCCGGTCGATGTCGGGATGAGCGACTGGCTGGAGGCCCGCGCGCGGCGCAGGTCCTTGTGCGGCGTGTCGAGGATGGACTGGGTGTTGGTCATGTCATGGATCGTGGTGATCATGCCATGCTTGATGCCGATGCCTTCGTGAATGACCTTCACCACCGGGGCGAGGCAGTTCGTGGTGCAGGAGGCGGCGGTGAGCAGGTGGTGTGTGTCAGGCAGATAGAGATGATCGTTCACGCCCATAACGATGTTCAGCGCGCCGGATTTCACCGGTGCGGCGACGATGACTTTTTTCACGCCGGCCTTGAAATAGGCGTCGAGCTGCTCCGGCGTGCGGAATTTCCCGCTGGCTTCTAGCACGATATCCACCCCGAGGTCCCCCCATGGGACAGTCCAGAAATCCTTCTCACTGGTGTGACCGAGTGTTTTGCCATCGATGAAAACCTTGTCCGCCTCGCCGCGGATTTCGCGGTTCCATCGTCCGTGGACCGAGTCGAACTCGATGAGATGCGCCGAGACGATTCCATCGCCGCCGGTTTCGTTGAGGTGGACGAATTCGATCTCCGGGAAGTCCCAGCCCGCGCGAAGTGCGAGCCGTCCCATGCGTCCGAAGCCGTTGATGCCGATGCGTTTTTTCATGATTGATTTTGAGGTTAGGAAAGCCGGATGGAGGTTTCAGCGCGTGATTTGAACGGTGACGAAATTGTCACAATGCGCTGCCGGTGAAAAATCTGCGGCGCAACCAGAAGGAGACATGGACGAGGCCGATCAGCGCGGGCACTTCGATCAGCGGGCCGACGACCGCCGCGAAGGCGACACCGGATTCCAGGCCGAACACGGCGATGGCCACGGCGATGGCGAGCTCGAAATTGTTTCCCGCCGAGGTGAAGGCGACGCTGGCCGAGCGCGGATAGTCGGTGCCTAACTTGGCGGCCATCGCGAAGCTCACGAGGAACATGATCGTGAAATAAATCACCAGCGGAATGGCGATCCGCACCACGTCGAGCGGCAGTCGGACGATGGCGTCGCCCTTGTAGGTGAACATGACGACGATGGTCAAAAGCAGCGCGACGAGGGTGAGCGGCGAGATTTTCGGGATGAAGATGCTTTCATACCAAACCTCGCCCTTGAGCTTCACCAGCAGCACGCGGCTGGCGACTCCCGCCGCGAAAGGGATGCCCAGATAGATGAGGACGCTGTGGAAGATTTCCGCCATCGAGACATCCACCGCCACGCTTTTAAGCCCGACGTAGGGCGGCAGCACGGTGATGAAGAGCCAGGCGTAGGCGCTGTAGAAAAGAATCTGCGCGATGCTGTTGAGCGCGACCAGGCCGGCGGCGTATTCGCTGCTGCCCTTCGCTAGATCGTTCCAAACGAGCACCATCGCGATGCAGCGGGCAAGCCCTACCAGAATCAGTCCGACCATGTATTCCGGCTGGTCGCGCAGCAGCAGGATCGCCAGCACCCACATCAGCACCGGGCCGATGACCCAGTTCTGGAAGAGGGAAAGCCCGAGAATGCGCTTGTTGGCGAAGACCTTGGGCAGCTCGGCGTAGCGGACTTTCGCCAGCGGCGGATACATCATGATGATCAGCCCGACGGCCAGCGGCAGGTTGGTCGTGCCGACGGTCATCGGCGCGAAAAAGGCGGCGGGATCGTGGATGACGAAATTCCCCAACAGAACTCCCAGCCCCATGGCGGCGAAGATCCAGACCGTAAGATAGCGGTGCGTGAATGACATGTTTTTGGCGACGGCGTCGGACATGGCGGTGGAATGTTAGCAGCAGCCGGCCGGTCCGCAGCAGGAGGATTTCCCGCCGATGGCGGGCAGGCGGTCCAGCGCGGGCAGTCCGCAAAGCTCGGGCGCGAGGCACTCGGTGTGTTTGTGGGCGAGCAGGAGGACGACGGCGTCATCGGTGAGTTCGTGGCCGGCGAGGGTGTATTGGGAAATCACGCGGTTCTCGCATTCGATTTCCACGGGGATGGAATCGTCGGGAAGCAACGATGTCGCCTTGTCGAGGATGGAGGCCATCTTGCCGGTCTCGATGCGGTGATCGTAGTCCTCGCCGACCCAGATCTGGAGCTGGCAAGTGGTGGTTTCCCGCAGCGTGCCGCCGCAGTCGAGGAAGGTTTTGTGGAGGCGACCGACTTCGGTGACGTGGAAGGAGACGGGCACCGCGCCGCCGTCGGGCAGACGGATGCGGAAGAAGCGGTGGGAGTGCTCGGTGAGCAGGGATTTGAGTTCGGAGAGGTTCATGATTTGAGGGATTTGGGGCCGGGGCAGCAGCTGGTCTCGCGAATGGCGAGGCGAGCGAGGGCGCGGGTGGCGTCGGATCTCAGAACGGCGTCTTCGGACTCAAAGAATTTTTCCAAAGTGCCGACGAGCTCGCGATATTTCGGCTCGATGCGGAAATACGTCCATTTCTCACATTTCTCGCTTTCGAGCATCCCGGCCTTGCGGATAACCTGCACGTGGCTGGAAACCGAGGATTGCGGCATCTCCAGAATGTCCGCGAGCTCGCAGACGCAGAGCGCTTCCGCCAGCACAAGCCGCACGATCCGCCAGCGCGTGGGGTCCGCGAGCACGCGGGAAAATGTTACGATGCCATTCATCACGGGAAATATCGTGACGACAAGATTCGTTGCGTCAACGGTAAAATCAGGGCATGATGATTGCGCGGACGAGTTCGGTCCATCCGGTTTGAATTCTGGTCAGCTTTAGACCCGCAAAATCGATCCGCACAGCGTCGTTCAGGGTAAGATTGTGAAAACCTAGGCCGTATCGAACGCGAAGAGTAGTTGGCAACGCCTCCATATGCCACACAATCGCCAGGTGGAGGTCATGGAAGAAGTAAAGCGAACCTGAGAATCAGCAAATCATGCCCAAAGATTTCGATCAAATCACCATGCGGGGACCGACCTCTTTGGCATTCATCATTGCGGTGCTTTTTCCAGCCTTCGCCTGCGCGGAAAAAATCGATTTCAACTCGCAGATCCAGCCGATCTTTTCGGAGAATTGCTACACCTGCCACGGTCCGGACGCCTCGAAGGTCGAGTCCGGCCTGCGCCTGGACCGCAGGGAGGACGCCCTGAAGGGCGGCGAGAGCGGCAAGGCCATCGTCCCGGGCGACCCCGGAAAATCCCTGATCATGGAGCGCATCACCCATCCGGATCCCGACGACGTCATGCCGCCGCCGGAGAAGAAGGACCGGCTCAAGCCCGGGCAGATCGCCCTCATCCGCCAGTGGATTTCCGAGGGCGCGGAGTGGGGCACCCACTGGGCCTTTGTCGCTCCCCTGCGCCCGCCCGTTCCCGTGGTGAAAAACCCTTCCTGGGTCAAAAATCCGATCGACCGTTTCGTCCTCGCCAAACTTGAAGAGCAAGGGCTGGCCCCTTCCGCCGAAGCCTCGCCCGCCACTCTCCTGCGGCGGCTCGCGCTCGACCTCACCGGTCTGCCGCCATCCCTTTCCGAACTCTCCGCGCCCTTCGATTTCCAAAAGGAAGCCGAGCATCTCATCTCAAACCCCCGCTTCGGCGAACGATGGGGCCGCGAATGGCTGGACGCCGCGCGCTACTCGGACTCCGCCGGATACGAGAAAGATCTCCCGCGAATGAATCACTTCTACCGCGACTGGGTCGTCAACTCGCTCAATGCAAACCTGCCCTACGACCAGTTTGTCATCAAACAGATCGCCGGCGACCTCCTGCCCGGCGCGACCCAGGACGACAAGATCGCCACCGGCTTCCTGCGCAACTCCATGACCAACGAAGAGGGCGGCGCGAAGCCCGAGCAGTTCCGCATCGAGGGCGTCTTCGACCGCATTGACGCGATCGGCAAATCCATGCTCGGCCTGACCGTCCAGTGCGCCCAGTGCCACACCCACAAGTACGACCCGCTCACCCATGACGAATACTACGGCATGTTCGCCTTCCTCAATGGGATCAGCGAAGCATCCATCCCTGCCTTTACCCCGGACGAGCGGAAACTCACCGCCTCCATCGACGGGCGGATCATGGCCACCGAGGAAAAGATCCGGACCGCCCACCCCGGCTGGGAGGCGGATTTCACCCATTGGCAGCAGGACCTCCTCGCCCTCCCGCGCACCGAGTGGCAGGCCATCGAGCTCTATCAGCTCGGCGATTCCGGCCAGAAATACCTGCCGCAGCCCGACAGGTCGCTGATCAACATGGGCTATGCCAACACCAGGAGTGATGAATCCTTCACCGGGACAGCCACCCTGCCGGAAATCCGCTCCGCCCGTCTCGAAGTGCTGAACGATCCCTATCTGCCGCTATCAGGTCCCGGCCGCTCCACCCGCGGCACCGGCGCGCTCACCGAGTTCAAGCTGACGGCCGACACAGGCACTAACAAACCCGCTGCGCTGCCTTTCATCCACGCCGTCGCCAGCGTCAACCCGCCGGTTGTGAAGCTCGCTCCCGCCCGTTTCCCCAAGGACGGCAACCGTCCCGCCGACGACCGCACGACCGGCCCCGCCGCCTTCGCCCTCGATGGCGACGCGAAAACCGCCTGGACAAACGAGACCGATCCCTCCCACAACAACGACCCAGCCGTTCTCACCTTCGAGCTTGCCGAGCCCTTCAAGACCGATGGCAAGGCCGATCTCACCTACACCCTTTCCCAGCAGCACGGCGGTTACAACTCGGACGACAACCAAACTTACAACCTCGGCCGCATCCGCCTCTCCGTCGCCGCCACTCTGCCCAACGCCCTCGATCAACTTCCGCCGCTCATCCAAGAGGCGTTAGAGACCGCTCCGGAAAAACGGACCTCCGGGCAGCAGCGCCGCCTCTTCGCCCACTGGCGCGAAAACCCCCCCGCCTTCGCCGCTCAGACCGCCGAAATCCGCAAGCTTTCCTCCCAGCTCCCGGTCCCCACCTGGGCGCTCGTCGCCGCCGAATCCGCGACCCCGCGTGTAACCCACCTTTTCGCCCGCGGCGAGCAGACCCAGCCAAAACAAGTCATCACCCCGCACGTCCCGGCATTCCTCCATCCGCTCCCGCCGGGCGATCCGAGCTCGCGCCTGACTTTCGCGAAATGGCTGGTCGATCCGAAATCACCCACCGCCGCACGCGACTACGTGAACCGTCTCTGGCAGGCTTATTTCGGCATCGGCCTTGTCGAAACCTCCGAGGACTTCGGTCACCAGGCCGCCCGCCCCTCGCACCCGCAACTCCTCGATTGGCTCGCCTGTGAGTTCATGGAAAGCGGTTGGGATGTGAAACACATGCACCGTCTCATCGTCGAAAGCGCCACCTACCGCCAGGACTCCGCCGCCAATGAAGCCCGACGTGAAAACGATCCCAAAAACCGCCTGCTCGCCCGTGGCGCGCGCCTCCGCGTCCCTGCGGAAACCGTCCGTGACATCCAGCTCGCCACCAGCGGCCTGCTCGACCAGACGCTCGGTGGCCGCAGTGTATTCCCGCCCGCTCCCGCCTATCTTTTCCAAAAACCCGTCTCCTACGGACCGAAAGACTGGATCGTCGAAACCGATTCCAACCGCTACCGCCGCGCCCTCTACACCTTCCGTTTCCGCTCCGTCCCCTACCCCATGCTCGTCGCCTTCGACGCACCCACCGGCGCCACCTCCTGCGTCCGCCGCAGCGCTTCCACCACTCCACTGCAAGCGCTCGTCACGCTCAACGAGCAGGTCTCCGTCGAGGCCGCGCTCGGCCTCGCCCACCGCATCCTAACGGATCAGGGCGCGCTGGAGCAAAGGATCGCCCGCGCCTTCCAGCGCTGCACCTCCCGCCTGCCGGATGCGGAGGAAATTTCCACCCTCGTCTCTGTTTACCAGACCGGCCTCACCACCACCCCTGCCGAGGCGAAGCTGCTTTTGGAAAACCACCGACCCGCCACCCTCGATCTATCCGCCCACCCGCTGCCCGAGCTGGCCGCCGCCGCCGGAGTCGCCCGCGTGTTGCTCAACCTCGATGAAACCATCACCAAGAACTAACTCATGTTCCCGCACTCCACACTCGCCGACACCCAGCGCTCGTTCTCCCGCCGCTGGTTCATGAAGGATTGCGGCCTCGGCCTCGGCTCCATCGCGCTCGCCTCCATGTTAGGAAAAGGCAGCGCCTCCGCCGCAGCCTCCATCATCGATCCCCACGCCCCGAAATCCCCGCAATTTCCCGCCAAGGCCAAGAACGTCATCTTCCTCTTCATGGGCGGCGCGCCCAGCCACCTCGATCTCTTCGACCCCAAGCCGGAGCTCGTCCGCATGGACGGGAAAAGCCCGCCCGCCGAGCTGCTCAAAGGCTATCAGTCCGCCTTCATCCGCCCGGAGAACAAGCTGCTCGGCACCAAGTTCAAGTTCCAGCGCTACGGGAAATGCGGCATGGAAATGGCGGAGATCCTCCCGCACCTCGGCTCGTGTGCGGATGACATCGCCCTCATCCGCTCGATGCACACGGACGCCTTCAACCACGCCCCCGCGCAGATCCTCATGTCCACCGGCTCCCAGCAGTTCGGGCGGCCCTCGCTCGGCTCCTGGGTCAGCTACGGCCTCGGCTCGCAAAACGGCAACCTGCCCGGCTTTGTCGTCATGTCCTCCGGCCAGAAAGGCCCCTCAGGCGGCAACAACAACTGGTCCTCCGGCTTCCTCCCCACCGTCCACGACGGCGTCTCCTTCAACTCTGTCGGCGATCCCGTCCTCTACCTCTCCAACCCCAAAGGCATCACCCGCGAGACCCAGCGCCGCACCATCGACGCCGTGAATTTCCTCAACCACAAGCGCTTCGAGTCCATCGGCGATCCCGAGATCAACTCGCGCGTCGCCGCCTTCGAGATGGCCTTCCGCATGCAGGACGTCGCCCCCGAAGTCACCGACATTTCGCGCGAACCCGAGGACATCCGGAAAATGTACGGCGCCGAGCCCGGCAAGGCCTCGTTCGCCAACAACTGCCTGTTAGCCCGTCGCCTCGTCGAGCGCGGCGTCCGCTTCGTCGAGCTCTTCCACGAGTCATGGGACCAGCACGGAAACCTCTCCAAGGACCTCCAGAAAAACTGCAAGGACGTGGACCAGGCCTGCGCCGCCCTCTTGAAAGATCTCAAGCAGCGCGGCCTGCTGGATGAAACCCTCGTCATCTGGGGCGGCGAGTTCGGCCGCACCCCCATGGTCCAGGGCGGCAACGACGGCCGCGACCACCACCCCAACGCCTTCACCATGTGGATGGCCGGCGGCGGCGTCAAAGCCGGCATCCAACACGGCAAAACCGACGAACTCGGCTTCAACGCCGTCGAGGACAAGGTCCACGTCCACGACCTCCACGCCACCATCCTCCACCTGCTAGGCTTCGACCACACCAAGCTCACCTACCGCGCCCAAGGCCGCGACTTCCGTCTCACCGACGTGCATGGCAATGTTGTCGAAAAAATCCTGGCCTGAACCAAGCATCGGAAACGCGGCTGCGGCATCTCGCCGCATCGAATGGCGGAACCTCCCGTCTCCGGGGATCAATAGCTCCGGCCCCAGATCGCGAAGGTGGTCGTTTCCTCGCCGGTGAGGATGCACTTGCCGCTGGTGGCGTGGAGGGTTGCCGGGAGGTTGGCTTCGGCGATGGGCAGGCAGCGGATGGTGATTTTGTGCTGCTTGGAAAGTTCTTCCTCCTGCTCGCGGGTGCCGGCCCACGGGGTGTAGAGCCAGCCCGGATTTTCCGTGGTCCAGTGGCCGTGGAACACGTCGAGGCGGGTGCAGAAGGTGATGTTGCCGTTGCGGAAGGCGGTGGCGCGGGCGAGCAGGGACTGGTGGATTTCGCCGAGAATCTCGGGGGCGCGCTGGATGAAGGATTCCTTGTCGGCGAATTCCTTTTCGGAAATCGGCTGGTCGCGGCGCTGCACGCAAATCTTGCGGGTCTCGATGTCGCGCGGCCCGATCTCGATGCGGATCGGCACGCCTTTCTTGATCCATTCCCACTTTTTCACGCCGCCGCTGAGGTCGCGGGTATCGACGTGGACGCGGAGCGTGTCGCCGTGGAAGGTCTGATGGCGGAGGGTTTCGGCGAGCGCCTGGCAGGAGGCGAGCACGGCTTCGCGGGTGTCTTCCTTGGGCGTGATCGGGAGAATGACGATCTGCTGGGTGGCGACGCGCGGCGGCAGGACCAAGCCGTCGTCATCCGAGTGAGCCATGATCAGCGTGCCGATGAGGCGGGTGGAAACGCCCCACGAGGTGGTGTGCGCGTGCTGGACGGTGCCGTCGCGACCGGTGAAGGAGATGTTCTGCGCCTTCGAGAAATTCTGGCCGAGGTAGTGGGAGGTGCCGGCTTGGATGGCTTTGCAATCCTGGACCATCGCCTCGACGGTGAAGGTCATTTCCGCGCCGGGAAATCGCTCGTTCTCGGTTTTTTCGCCGGGGATGACGGGGATGGCGAGGTGATCGCGGAGGAATTCCTCGTATTGGCCATGGATCATTTTCGTTTCGACGATCGCTTCCTCCTTGGTCTCGTGGGCGGTGTGGCCTTCCTGCCAGAGGAACTCGGCGGTGCGGAGGAAAAGCCGCGGGCGCATTTCCCAGCGCATCACGTTGGCCCACTGGTTGATGAGCAGCGGCAGGTCGCGGTAGGATTCGATCCAGCGGGCGAAGGCCGCGCCGATGATGGTCTCCGAGGTCGGCCGGATGACGTAAGGCTCGGCGAGTTCGCCGGAGGGGATCATCTTGGTCTTGCCGGTGAGCGGGTCTTTCACGACTTCGAGGCGGTGGTGGGTGACCACCGCGCACTCGGTGGCGAAGCCTTCGGCGTGTTCCGCTTCTTTTTCCAAATAGGAGAGCGGGATGAGCAGCGGGAAATAGGCGTTCTGGTGGCCGGTGGCCTTGAAGCGGCGGTCGAGCTGCTGCTGGATGAGTTCCCAGATGCCGTAGCCCCACGGCTTGATCACCATGCAGCCGCGGGTTTCCGAGTTTTCCGCGAGGTCGGCGGCTTTGATGACTTGCTGGTACCACTCGGGGAAATCCTCGGAGCGGGTCGGGGTGATGGCGGTCTTTTCTGAGGACATGGTGGCTGCACCCATTGGAATCACGCCGCGCCGGAAAGAGCATCAAAAATTTCTCCCGGACCGCGACTTTGGGCGGCGGGAAATTTTCCGGAAAATCGTGAGTTGGGGGTTTGACAGGGCGGGGGCAAGTTGTCTTAGTCACTCCCAAGGAACCAAAAACCCTGGAGCGCATGAGCGAAAACGAAAACCAACCACCAGCTCCGTCCAAGCAGACGTCGAGCGTGCCCCTCAAAAAGGAAACCGTCCGCATCACCTTGAAGGCGGCTGACGCGCCTCCTGCCATCCCTTCGGCCACCGTGCCGATGGCACCGCCGGTGAGACCGCCGATACCGGGTGGTCCTCCGACGGCAACCGGCGGCCCGCCGCGGCCAACCGCTCCGGCACCGACGATTCCGCTCCGTACGGCCGGTGCCCCCACGATGGCACCCGCACCGACGATCCGTTTGGCGACTTCCGCCGCGCCGACCGGAGCCGTCCGGCCTCCCGGCGCCGGCGGTCTGCCTAGCATGGCTCTTCCGAAAGCGACGGTTCAGCTTCAGGCACCGACCCAACCGCTGGGCACGACCTTTCCGCCTTCCCGGGCACCCACGCTTGCGACCGAGGAGGAAGAGGAAGAGGAGGCCGGACAAGGCCTTGCGAACATTCTTTCCGGCGTCGGGCTCGCCGCCGCGCTCGTCGTCCTGGCGTTCCAGGTGATTACCGCCGACACTTGGGTCAACGCGGAAGACAACGAGAAGAAGGGTGACTGGACCCAGCTCTCTCCGCTCTGAGCGGGGCCGATTTCCAAATCATTCAATCCTCTAAACCCCATTCCTCATGGCCCTGCCCATCATCAATATCCTCCTCGCCGGACTTGTTATTTTCTTCTCCCTCTGAGGAGCGAAATTTGCAACTGACTGAAACCAACCGGTTTCAAGCGCCCTTCACCCAGAGCCGCCTTGCCATCCGCAGGGCGGCTCTTGACGTATCGGGATTCTGGATGCAAGTTCCGCGCATGGCTCTGAACCTTACCGACGCGAATTTCCAATCCGAAGTAATCGACTCCAACCTGCCCGTCCTCGTGGACTTCTGGGCGGAATGGTGCGGCCCCTGCAAAATGATCGGCCCCGTGATCGACCAGGTCGCCACCGACTTGGAAGGCGTGGCCAAGGTCGGCAAGGTCAACGTGGACGAAGCCCGCGAGCTCGCCGTGAAGTACAACGTGCGCTCGATCCCGCTGCTGCTGTTCTTCAAGAACGGCGAGGTGAAGGACCAGATCGTCGGCGCGAGCGTGACCAAGGACCAGCTCAAGGCGAAGCTCCAGGCGCTGGCGTAAACCGATCCGCCGAAATTTCCATCAACCGCCCCGGAGAGATCCGTGGCGGTTTTTTTACAGAAAGACGTTGCGGCGATCCGTCTCCGGCGGAGCTTGCGATGATGAAACAATTTCTCCTGCAAATCCCGCTGCTCGCCCTGGCCGTCCTTCCCGGGACCGCGCAACCCGCCTCGAAACATTTCGCAAAGCCCGCCGGCCCCGCGTCCGAACCGGTCTATCTGAGCGAGTCCGCGTTGCCGGAAGGCTGGCCGGCTCCGGGGCCGTTCAATCAGGTCACGCGGAAGGAATACCCGGCCTATCGCGCGGCGTTCACTCCCGGCTCCAGTCCTAACGGCGGCTTCTGGACGCTTTTCAAACACATCAAACGCAACGGCATTCCCATGACCTCGCCCGTGGAAATGACCATGAGGGACGAGCCCGGCAGCGGAATGAAAATGGAGCAGATGGGATTTCTCTATCAATCACCCGAAGTCGGCAAACCCGGCGCGGACGGCCAGGCGGTCAACGTCCGTGACGTCCCGGCCTTGAGCGTGCTCGGCTACACCTGGCAAGGCCCGCGCGGCGACGCGGAAGTCGCTAAGGCGCGCGCGGCGATCGACGCGGTGCTCGCGGAGAAGAAGCTCAAGCCGGCGGGCTACCGCTTGTTCGGCTACAACAGCCCGTCCGTGCCGCGGAAAAAGCAGACTTACGAGCTGCAGGCCGTCCTGAAGTAGCGCGGAAGAAACGCCGCCTCGCTGCAAATCACCGTGGCGGCGGATGAATCCCATGTCATTCCCGGGTCACGGCTGCGCCCGCAGCGCTTCGAGCCGCCGTGCTAACGGCGGATGCGAATAATCCAGCCAGACGCGCAGCGCGGCGGGGGACGGGTGGGAAAGGTGGTCGCTGGTCATTTTCTTCAACGCCTCGCCGAGCGCCGCGCCGTTGCCGGTGACTTTGGCGGCGTAGGCGTCCGCCTCGAACTCGTGGCGGCGCGACCAGGCGTTGGCGAGCACCCCGAGGGCCTTGCTCACCGGCTCCAGCAGGATGCTGAAAAGCACCAGCCCGACGTGCGGCGAGATCTGTTTCACCCCGAACGCGTCGAACAGCAGCCGGGCGAACCTGCCGTCCGGATCGGTGGCGAGGCCGAGCAGATAGAAAATCACCGCCGTCTGGAGGATGCCCACGGCGAGCCGCTGCTTGATGTGGCCGCAGCGGAAATGGCCGATCTCATGGGCGAGCACGCCTAGCAGTTCCGGCGTGCTGCTCTTCTCGACGAGCGTGTCGAAGAGCGCGATTTTCTTGCGCTTGCCGAGGCCGGTGAAGAACGCGTTGGCCTTGGTCGAGCGCTTCGAGCCGTCCATCACGAAGACACCGGTGAGCGGGAATCCGCATTTCACGCCGAGCGCTTCGATCTCATGCTTGAGCTCGCCCTCGGGCATCGGCGTGAACTTGTTGAACAGCGGCATGATCAGCGACGGCGCGAGGTAGGTGAGGACCAGTTGGAAGCCCGTCACCACCGCCCAGGCCCACAGCCAGGCGTTATCGACATTTTCGATGTTCCCCTTACTACCGAAGATCCACAAAACCGCGGCCGCCAGCGGCAGGCCGATGATCGCGCCGAGCAACAAGCCCTTGAGCCGGTCCATGATGAAGGTGGCGGGCGTCGAGCGGTTGAAGCCGAATTTCTGCTCGATCACGAAAGTGTCATACACCGAAAACGGCAGCGAAATCACGCTCTGCCCGAGCATCAGCAGCGACAGGAAAACCAGTCCCGCCACCACCGGCGACGTCGCCAGCGACCGCGCCAGTCCGTCCAGCCAGCCGAAGCCGCCCATCGTCCAGAACACCAGCAGAACGACCAGCGAGACCGTGGATTGGAGGATTCCGAAACGGGCGTTGACCCGCAGATAGTCGCGCGCCTTGTCGAGCTTTTCGTCATCCATCAGGCCTTCAAGCACCTTCGGCACCGCTGCGGGAAAGGCTTTCAAATTCAGCAAGGTCGCGGCAAATTCCAGTTTCCAAAGCAAGAAAAGCCCCACCAAGATGATCACCGTCATGAAATTCCAATCGCTCATTGCAGCCATCATGCACGCCGTCCGGCTGCCGACAAGAGCGGCGCTCCTCGGGTGCCTGCCCGGCTTGGGATTGAGCGTTGCCTTGAACGGTATCCGCGCCTAGCCTCCGCAAATCCCCATGGTGAGCACCTCGTTCCTCTTTCGACTTTCCCTGGTCCTGTGTCTCGCGGCAGTGCCGGTTCGCGCCCAGAATCTGGCCGCGCCGCAAACACCGGCCCCGGCCGAGGAACCCGTCGCCCGCGGCGCGGCGGACGGCGCCATCAGCACCCGCAAGGACGCCCGCGCCATCACCCTCAAAATCCCCGCGCCGCGCGGCCAGATCGTGGACCGGAACGGTGCGCCGATCGCGCAGAACCAGGTCGCCTATCAAGTCGCTCTGCAGTTCCGGCAGTTTGAAAACGCCGACCGCGATTTCGTCATCAACTGGGCCCGCGCCCGGCTCGACTCGCTCCGGCTCCTCGTCAAAAACCAGGTGCCGAAGTCCGACGACGAAATCTTCGACCATTACCGCCACCGCCGCTGGCTGCCCTTGTTGGTGACCGGCCAGATCGGCGAGAAAGAGGCCCGCGAGATCGAGACGAAACTGACGTCCGGGCTGGTCCTGCATCCGCTCTACCGGCGCTTCTATCCGGAGGGCGGGCTCGCGTCGCACATCATCGGTTATTCCGGCAGCGTCGGGAAACTGCCGACCGGCCCGATCAATTTCAACGAGCCGTTGTGGGAGGAATCCGAAGGCCGCGCGGGCTTGGAAAAACTTTTCAACACCCAGCTCACAGGCGAGCCCGGCATGAAGCGGCTGCTCTTCGACGAGAGCGGCAACAAGCTGCTCGAAGAGCAGGTCAAGCGCCCGCGGCCCGGCGGAACCCTCGTCACCACCCTCAATCTCAAGTGGCAGAAGCTCGCCGAGGCAACCCTGCTCAAAGGCTGCCGCCGCGGCGCCTTCGTCGTGCTCGACGCGGTCACCGGCGAGGTGCTGGTGATGGCTTCGCGGCCGTCGTTCGACCTGAACAGTTTCATCCCCGGCATCAACGAGACGGATTTCAAAGCCCTCGAAGCCGACCCGTCGCAGCCGCTTTTCGGCCGGGCGTTCCAGTCCGCCTATCCGCCGGCCTCTTCCTTCAAGCCCATCGTCGCGCTCGCCGCGCTCAACAACGGCACGGTGACGGAAACCTCCGAAATTTACTGCCCGGCCGCCCTCAACATCGGCAACGCGACGTTCAACAACTGGAATAAAAACCCCGAGGGCTCGATCAACGTGAAGCGCGCGCTCGCCCGCTCGTGCAACACCTGGTTCTATCAAGTCGGCATCGATGTCGGGCCGGCCGCCTTCCTCGGTCTTTCCCGCCGCCTCGGTTTCGGCGAGCGCAGCGGGCTGCCGCTCATCGGCGAAAGCCCCGGCCTGGTGCCGAGCGACGAGTGGATGCTCAAACATGAAAAGCGCCGGATTCTCAACGGTGACACGGCGAATCTATCCATCGGCCAGGGGAGTTTGCTCGCCTCGCCGCTGCAAGTTGCGCAGGCGATGGCGGGCATCGCCAACGGCGGGGCCCTGCCGAAGCTCCACCTGATCCGCCAGACGCAGGACACCCGCGGCCGCGTCGTCCAGGCGGCGGTTCCGGAGCGGAAGACCTGGCTCGGGGTCGATCAGAAAGCCGTGGAAATCGTCCGCCAGGGCATGGCCGATGTCGTCAACGGCGATGGCGGCACCGGTCACGGCGCGGCCCTCAGCTACACCACTCTTTGCGGGAAAACCGGAACCGCCCAATGGGGGCCGCCCGTCAAGCAACAGCGTCTCGCCTGGTTCGCCGGATTCCTGCCACAGGACAATCCGCGCTACTCGTTCGCCGTGCTCTACGAAGGCCGCCCCGGTGAAACCGTCTCCGGCGGGCGGATGGCGGCACCGATGGTCCGCAAGTTTTTCGAAGGCATCGAGGAAGACATCAAGGACGACATCGCGCCGCCGAAGAAGGCCCTGATCGTGATGCCGGAAGGAGTGCCGGTCCCTGCGGGCGAGGCGCTGCCGAATGATCCCGACAATGCCACGCCGCCCGCCGCGCTCCCGGTCGAAGGTCCGTTGAGAGCGCTCCCCGTCGAGCCGCTCGACGCGGGCGGGGAAGAGGCTGTTGATGGGCTAACGGAAGAGCGCCCGCGCCCCATCCGCGCGCTCCCGGTCCGCGATGACGAGGTGATCGAGGAAGGCGTCGAAGAGCCCTGAGGAAAGTCAGGGCGGTGGCCCGGAAATCCGCCATGGTTCATGGAAATTGGCGATTTGAGAAAAAGCGAAACATTCGGCCCTGTTTTGGCAGTTTCAGCCTGCCATGGAAGCACTGATGACCAAACCCGCCCACCGCAAGGGCAACGTCCAGCTCATCCACGCCGTGGGCTGCCACGAGAAGATGCGGAAATCCCTCGGCTCCAAGCGCAAGCAGCTCGCCGCATTTGCTCGATACCATCCACGCGGCGCAGTTGCGGCAGGACTGGATGCGAGGGGTCCTCATCGAACAAGGGGAGGCCCCTCTCGAATTCATCGGTACCCGCTCGGTGCGGGATTCGGTCCGCGAAGTCGCCTTGCAGATCCGCATCACTCCGGGACTTGAGGCACCCTGGAGCCGTCCAACTTGGTCTGCAACAATGCCCTCAAATGAAAATGCCGTGGGCATGAATCGCTGGTCGCCAGAGTCGGTTCACAAGGACCCCGACGCGCGGGCCGGCTGCTATTTCGAAACCTTGATGCGGGCCGGGACTTCCTTGATCGGGATGCCGGCCTTGGTGAGGGCGTCCCAGACTTTGAGCAGGCGTTCGAGGGGGATGTTCTTGTCCGCTTCGAGTTCGAGTTTGCGGCCGGGATTCTGCTTCTGATAGGCGGCGAGATAGGATTCCAACAGGCCCTCCGGAACGGCGAGGGAATCCAGGGTGACGTTTCCAACGGCGTCCAGGGCGATGGTCGAGCGGGTGTCGGCGACGGTGTCGGAAGGGATCTCCCGGACGGTCGGCAGCTCGATCCTGAGCACGTCCCGCGGCTTCTTGAAGGCGGTGGAGACGATGAAAAAGATCAGCAGGACGAAGAGGATGTCGATCATCGGGATGACCGCCACTTGGCTGCGGGTGGTTTTGGGGCGGTGAAAACGCATGGTGGGTCAGGCGTTCGGGCCGGGCTTTTCGCAAGCGGACGCGAGATCCGCCAGCAGGGATTCCAGACGGGCCGTTAGCATTTCAATGCGGCGGCTGAAGTAGCCGTGGGCGATCACGCAGGGCACGGCGATGGCCAGTCCGACAATGGTGGTGGTGAGCGCCTCGGAGATGCCGCGGGCGATGGCGAGGTGGTCCGAGTTGTCTCCCAGGCCCTGGAAAATCCGGACCAGTCCGGAGGCGGTGCCGAGAAGTCCTAGCAGCGGCGCGATGGTGATGATGGTGTCCAGCACGGCGATGCCGGCGTGGAGGTGGAAGGTTTCCTCGCGGGCCGCGGATTCCACGGCGTGGGTGATTTCGGCGCGCGGCTTGCCGCGGTGTTTGACGACGATCGCGGAGAGCCGGGCGAGGGTGCTGGCGCCTTTTGCAAACTCCTTGAGAATGGGCTCCACCTTGTCCGTCACGATGCGTTGCGGGAACTGGGCCACTTCCCGCGCAAGTGTGCTCGGGATTACGCGGCGGTTGGATAGAGAGAGGAGTTTATACAGGATGGCCATCATGCCCGCGACCGAGGTGATGCCGAGCGGGATCATGAAAACCCCGCCTTTCTGGAGAAATTCCCAAACGATGTTGATGCCGGTGAGGTTGGCTGCGGCGAGGGTGAGGCTGGAGGATTCGAGCATGGCGGTGAGTTAGAAGTAGAAGTTGAAAATGAGTTCGAGAGGTTCCTTGGCGAAGTCTTTTCGGACCGCGGCGGGCATCGCGGGGATGTCGGCGTCGCGGATGGAATTGAGGGTGAAGCCTTTCTGGACCTCACCGGTTTCCATGTCGCCGACGAACTGGACGGAGCGCACCCGGCCGTTGGTTTCGACGAAGAAGCGGACGGTGAGGAATCCCGGGGTGATGAAGTCGCGGTGCCTGACGCAGTTGCGCTGCCATTCCTGTTCGACGGCGCGGCTGATGAGCGCCTGATAGCGGCCGAGCGGCGAATCCGCCACATCGAGGGCGCTGCGGCCGGTGCGGGAAATCGAGCCGACGATGGCGGTCTTGCGTTGGTAGCCGCGGAATCCGGGATCTTTGGCGGTGGCGGTCGGAGCGGGTTTCGGCACGTCGTCGGCTTTGGGTTCGGGTTTGCCATCCTTGGGCTGTCTCGGCGGAGTGGGCTTGATCGCGTCGCTTTCAGCGGTGTCCTGCGGGACCGCGACATCGACCGGATTCGGACCTTCTATCAAATGCTCGCGGGGCGGAGGGGTTGATTTGGAATCGTCCTGTCCGGGCGTGTCCGTTTGTTCGCCGGGGGGCGAAATTTCCGCGACCGCGGGATCGGCGGTGTTGGTGGCGGCGGCGGGGGATGGCGGCGTCGGTGGCAGTGGTTTTGAAACTGGATCGCTGGCGAGGCTGCCGTCTTGGTAACGGCTCTCCGTGGTCTCGAAATCCTCGCGGTCCTTGGGCGCGATTCCCGCCTGCGAAGGCAGCGGCGGCGCGGTGGCGTCGGGACTCCGGTCACTCGTCGCCTGGGTGTTCCGCTCGCCAATGAATGCGGGTTTCTCGGGAGCCGGCGCGAGCTGGTCATCGGAGGTTCTGGCGAACGACGGCTTGGCGGGTGCCGTCGGAACGAGCGACTCGGAATCCGCGGCGGCCAAGACCATTTCCGGGAAAATCGTCACCGTCGTCTCGCTCGCCACGGCGGGCGGCAGGGGGCGCGTTTTTTGAAACACCTGCGATTTCAGGGAAACGAACCCGACGGCCAGCAGAATCCCCGCGTTGACCAGCAACGACAAGCCGAACGCGACCGCCCACAGGCGGGTGTCCCCTCGGTATGCGGTTGAAGCGAGTGATTTCATTGGCGACGTCGCAAACCTTGTCGGGAAACACGGTGGACGCAATCCGGGAAATTCACACCATGGACGCTTTAATTCGATCCGGGGTGGCGGCTTTTTGAAAATGGCGGACGCGTTTTTCCGCTGTTTCGGCATAAAGAGGTGATTTTCGAGGCGGATTCGGGCGTCAATTCTGCGAACTTGTCGTGATTCCGGCAATTTCTGGTTGATCTCGGAAGGTGGATATCGCAAGTTTCGGCCGCCAACCCCAATTTTCATGAGCAAAAATCAAATGGACGGCGCACAAGCGCTTATCAAGACCCTCGACGACCTCGGGATCGAATACATTTTCGGATATTCCGGCGGAGCGGCCATCCCGATTTTCGACGCGCTCGAGACGGTCAAAACCAAGATGAAATTCATCCTCGTCCGCCACGAGCAGGGAGCGGTGCACATGGCCGACGGCTACGCCCGCGCCACCGGTCGGCCGGCCGCCGTGCTGGTGACTTCCGGCCCCGGTGCGGGAAACACCGTCACCGGCTTGATGACCGCGATGATGGATTCCGTCCCGATGCTGGTGATTTGCGGCCAGACGGTGACCTGGATGCTCGGCAAGGACGCGTTCCAGGAGGCCGATATTTTCGGTATCACCATCCCGGTGGTGAAGCACAACTACCTCTGCAAGGACACCAACTCCCTGCCTCGGATCGCCCGCGAGGCCTATCACATCGCCACCACCGGCCGCCCTGGTCCGGTGCTCATCGACGTGCCGAAGGACATTTCCCAAGGCCCGTTCTCCGGCGACATGAACCCGACCTTCGACCTCCCGGGCTACGATCCCACCAAGGCGTTCAAGATTTGCCCGCAAGCCATCAAGCAAGCGACCGACCTGATCGCCAAGGCCAAGCGCCCGGTGATTCTCGCAGGCCAGGGCTGCATGATCGCCCGCGCGGACAAGGAACTCATGCACCTGGCGGAAACGCTGAATTGCCCCGTCACCTCGACGCTGCTAGGCAAGGGTGTCTTCCCGGAAGACCATCCGCTCTCGCTCGGCATGCTCGGCATGCACGGCACCGCCTACGCGAACAAGGCGATGGTCGAGTGCGACCTGCTGATCAACGTCGGCTCGCGCTTCGACGACCGGATCATCGGCCAGCCTTCGAAATTCTGCGCCACCGCGAACATCATCCACATCGACATCGACCCTGCGGAAATGGGCAAGATGGTCCGTGCGCACGTGGAAATCGTCGGCGACGCCAAGGCCGCGCTCACTGAAATCAACGAGAAGATCGGCCCGCTCGAAACCACCGAGTGGATCGCCAAACTCGACGGCTACAAAAAGAAATTCCCGCTCTCCTACAAAAAACAAGGCGGGCTCCGCATGCAGCAGGTCATCGACGAGCTCTATCAACTCACCGAGGGCAAGGCCATCGTCTCCACCGACGTCGGCCAGCACCAGATGTGGGCGGCGCAGTTTTACAAGAATCACGAGTCCTACCACTGGCTCTCGTCCGGCGGTGCCGGCACCATGGGCTTCGGCTTCCCGGCGGCCATCGGCGCGCAACTCGCCTGCCCGGATAAAATGGTCATTTCCATCTCCGGTGACGGCGGATTCCAGATGACCCTGTTCGAACTCGCCACCGCCGCGATTCACAAGCTGCCGATCAAGATCGTCGTCCTGAACAACCACTATCTCGGCATGGTCCGCCAGTGGCAGGAGCTTTTCTATGATGACCGCACCTCCGGCGTGGACCTCATCGGCAACCCGGATTTCTGCAAGCTCGCCGCCGCCTACGGCATCCCGTCCGTGCACATCAAGCGCCCGGCGGATGTCACCAAGCAGTTGGAAAAAGCCCTCGCCTACAACGAGGGCCCCATCCTGATCCACGCCGAGTGCGTGAAAACCGACAACGTCTTCCCGATGATCCCCGCCGGCGCGGCCCTCGAGGACATGATCACCGAGGCCCCGAAAACCAAGATGGCCAAGCCCGTCGGTTCCACGTGAGCCGCGCGGCATACCAAATCTAAAATTTCTAATCTCAAATCTCCATCCCATGCCTCAATCCATCGTCACCACCGACACGCCCGTTGCCGCTCCGGCGGTTCCCCGCGGCCCGACGCACACCCTGTCCGTTCTCGTTAGCAACGAGCCCGGCGTCCTGATGCGGATCTGCCAGGTCTTCTCTCGCCGCGGATTCAACATCGACTCGCTCGTTGTTTCCGAGGGCCGCAACGTGAATTTCTCCCGCATGACCATCGGCATTTCCGGTGATCCGCAGGGGCTCTCGCAGATCATCATGCAGGTCGGCAAGCTCATCGACGTGATCCATTGCTCGGAGCATACCTTCGACGACTCGGTGACCAAGGAGATGATCCTCATCAAGATCCTCTGCTCGCCCACCGAGCGCTCGCAGGCCCTGCAAATCGCCGAGCATTTCTCCGGGAAAACCGTCGACCTGACCCCCACCTCGATGATCGTCATGCTCAACGGCGACAGCCTGAAAATCGACGCGGCGATCACCATGTTCTCGCAGTTCAACATCATCGAGACCGTCCGCACCGGCAAGGTCGTGATGGCTCGCGGCGAGCAGCCGACCTAACGGCGCTCATCGGCCGCAGTGGCTGAATCCCACTCCGGGCAGGAATACAAGACTATCGAAATACTTGCAAATACCAGCGACAGATCCGTAAGCGATCACGCGGAAAATCTTTCCTTCAAAACCCTCGGATTTTTTTATCTGCGGCATGGTCTTTGGCGTAAGTCATTCATCATTAAATAAACAGGGATTCATGGGCGCGCAAAGGGTCTGAATCCGATTCTTGGGTCTGACAAAAATTTCCACGCGCGGGAAAGTTGCCAATTATCGCGACAAATTTGCATTTATTGAATCGCTGCCGCACCAGCTTCGCAGCGCGGACCTCTGCAGAGGTGGCAGGAAGCTGAGGGAGGCGATGACGGCTCGACAGCCCTCGCCGGAGCCTGCGGGGCGGGCGGTGGATTGCCAGCTGGGAGGGTGATTTGTCATAAGAACTTAGCTCATTCGACGCCGCCGGGGGGGCGGTTGCTCTTCTCGCAGCCAAGGTGAAGTGGAAGCCATTCCCAGCCCCTCGAAAAATCCGGCAACGGGAGCCCGCTTTGTTTGTCTGCAATTCAAATCGAAGGGCGGGAACTGCTCTGGAGAGCGGAAGATCAGCGGCTAAAGCGTGGTTTCTGGTTCCGCTTGTCTGCCAGCATCCGCCATAAAAGATCGTAACTGACTTATATTGAGTATGTTTATTGAATTACTCATGGTTCTTGGAATGGATTGCCGCTCGGAAAAAATTCCCCTTAGGACGAATCGAGACTGGCCGTTGGCGCATGCAGTCGGCGGGCGTGAGATTCGCGAGCATCCACCTGCATGCAACTCGCACTTGAAACGACTTTTGGGGTTTTTTTCTCGGATCAATTTGCGCCTTGTATTCGTTTTGAATGAATTTCTTGCCGCGCACGTGGTCCCGTTTGCTGGCCGTCGCTTCCTTGGTGTGGCGGCCCTTGTCCTTACAGGCAGAAGACACAATTGAAGAATTCCGCGCGAAGGCCGAGCAGGGGGATGCTCAAGCTCAGTTCAATCTTGGTTTTTGCTACGATAATGGCATGGGCGTGGTGAAGGACGAGGCGGAGGCCGTGAAGTGGTATCGTAAGGCTGCCGAGCAGGGGGATGCGAAGGCTCAGGTCCATCTTGGTATTTGGTACGATGATGGCACGGGCGTGGTGAAGGACGAGACGAAGGCTGCGAAGTGGTATCGTAAGGCCCAGGGCTCGTCATGTCTAGCCTGTGGGACGGCAGTGAATTTTTGTTAATTTTTTTGTTAGTTTTCTTTGCTCGAAGTATCAAAATGATGCAGAACGGCCCGCAATCAGGTGACTCGCTTACCTCTGGCAGCCTATTGTCGCGTAAAAATTTATTTACCGGTTAGTGAGTTTTAAAATTGTACGATCTTGAGGATGTGTACAATTGGACAGGTGCCCGCCAAATCACACCGAATCAAGTTATCGAAATCCGAACGCCATGAACTCGAAGCCCTCCGCGATCAAAAGAGCGGCAAGGCCTCCGGCATCATGCGTG
>NZ_JBIKBQ010000058.1:0-25130 GCF_058122085.1 Luteolibacter sp.
ATGCGCGAGTTGTGCCCGAAGGCGCAGAACATGTGCAGTAATTTGGCTCAATCAGCTGAAAACCAGATTTTTGCCGATTTTTAAAAATCCGCCGTGCCCCTGACCCTTCGGTCCCCAAATAAGCTTTTTCCGCAGCCTTCATTCCAAAAGCATATTCATTGGCATCCTAACCGGCACGAGCGCCGCCGACCTCAAGCAGCCCAAGGCAAAGACCATGCTTAAACAAGTGCATGCCGCGATCAGCGGCTGGAACACTCACGCCGCGGCCGCCGGCGCTTCCGTCGGACTGGACCGGCGAAATCCGAAACCATCTCCGGCTGGACCTTCGACCTTTAAAGACAGCCCCGGTGGACTGGAGCGGCCTCTTTCAAACGAAACGCAAGAGACAAAATTTCCACAATGGCATAATTATTGCTTCGTTTTCTGATTCGGGCTTCATAACGTCCGGCCGGCAACCACCTTGCCGGCCATGTCGAACGCCTCGCTTCATCAATCGCTTTCCCAGCAGCAGACGCTTGCGCCGCAGATGCGCAAGAGCCTGGAAATCCTCCAGGCGGGGACTTTGGAGCTGTCCCAGCTCGTCCGGCAGGCGCTTGAGACCAACCCGGTGCTGGAGGATCTGACCGAGACGATTTCCCTCGACGACGAAGGACCCGATCCCGAAGAGGCGGACTCGCTGGATTACATGAACCAGACCGACGACGACTGGCGCGACCGCACCATCCTCGAAGGGAAATCCTCGCCGTGGACCCACGAGGACGAGGAGCGCCGCCAGCGGATGTATGACTCGATCGTCGCGCCGGAGACGCTGCCCCAGCACCTCCAACACCAACTCGACCTCTCGATGGTCGATCCGGAAATCCGGGAGGCGGCGCAGGCGATTTTGGGAAATCTCGACGACCGTGGATTTCACGATCTACCGGTCAAGACGCTTGGAATCCGCATGGGGCTCAAGCCCAAGCACCTTGATGAGGCGCTCAAGCTGGTCCAGTCGTTTGATCCGGCCGGCATCGGCGCGTCCGGGATTCCCGAGTCGCTTTTGCTGCAATTGGAGCGCTCGACCGGCAAGGAAACCATCGAACACAAGATCGTCCGCGATCATTTGGAAGACCTCGCCCGCAAGCGCCATCCGCAGATCGCCCGCGCGCTCGGCACCAACGTCGAGCGCATCGCGGAAGCCGCATCGCGGATCGGCCGCCTCACGCCGAATCCCGGCGGAGAATTCGACCCCACCGGAAATCCCTACATTCTGCCGGACGTCATCATCGAGCGCGACGCCAACCGGAACTGGTATGCCCGCCTCACCGGCGAGCACCTGCCGAACCTGCGGATCAACGATTTCTACAAGGACATGATCGGCAAAAACGGCACGGACGCGAAAGCCCGCCAGTTCCTCCGCGACCAGATCCGCGACGGCCGCAGCCTCATCCACGCCATCTCGCTGCGCCAGGAAACGATCCTTGCCATCGCCCACAAGCTCATCGAGCACCAACCGCTTTTCCTAACGAAAGGCCACCGCCACCTGCGCCCGCTGACGATGAACGACATCGCCGACGAGCTCAGCCTGCACGCCACCACCATCTCGCGGGCCGTCGCCGGGAAATACGTCCTGACCCCTCACGGGCTGATGGAAATGCGCGCGTTCTTCGCCACCGGCTACCAAACCAGCGACGGCGCGGAGGTTTCCAACGCCGGGGTGCGCGAGGCGATCCAACAGCTGGTAGCCGCGGAAAACCCTGAAAAACCCCTCTCCGACGAGGTTCTGATGAAGGCTCTCGACAAGCAAGGCATCAAGGTCGCCCGCCGCACCGTCGCGAAATATCGCGAGCAACTGAACATCCTTCCCTCCCATTTGAGAAAGACGTTCTAGCAAACTCACGCCGGTTTGCGGAACCGGTAGTGGGAGACGATCCACTCGTCGCCGTTGCGGTAGCCCCACAGCTCGGCGCAGGCCATGAAGAAGACCCTCCAATAGACCCACCAGCGGGTTTGCTGGTCCTCTCCGTAGGTTTCCGCGATCAGCGGCAAGAGCTCGTCGCGTCCGGCGTCCATCCGGGAAAGCCAAGCCTCGGAGGTTTTCTGATAGTGACTGCCGCGGACCTGCCAGTGGCCCTCGATCCCGAGATCGTTTTGGAAATACAGCAGCAAGTCATCCGACGGCATCTGGCCGCCGGTGAAGAAGTATTTCGCCATCCAGTCGTCCTCGCTCTCCGCCTCGTAGTGATAGGCATACTCGCGGTGGGTGAAAATATGCACGAACAAGGCCCCGCCCGGCTTCAACCAGCGGGAGATCCGCTGCATGAGCAGCTCGTAGTTTTTCATGTGCTCGAACATTTCCACCGAGACGACACGGTCGAACTCCGACTCCCCTTCCCCTCCGTAGTGGATCATGTTCACGGTCCGCACCTCGACGTTGGTCAGGCCGCGCGCCGCGAGCTGGGCATCGATGTGGATCTTCTGCGTCCGCGAGTTGGAAACCGCCGTGATCCGCGCGTTCGGATAGTGCGCCGCCATCCACAGCGTGAGCGATCCCCAGCCGCAGCCGAGTTCGAGAATCCGCTGGCCGTCCTGCAGTCCCGCCCGCTCGCAGGTGATCCCGAGCATCCGCGCCTCGGACTCGTCGATGCCGGTCACCCCGTCGTCCCAGTAGCCGGAGCTATACTTCATGTGCCTGCCCAGCACCCGCTCGAAGAAGCGGGTCGGCAGTTCGTAATGCTGCTCGTTGGCCTCGTCCGTCGCGATGGCGACCGGGCTGGTCCGCAGTTCATCGACGTGGCGCATGAGCTTTGCCTGCCGCTGCTCGCAGTCGAGCTTTTCAAAGGGGGCGAGAGTCCCCGCCAGACGGTGGCGGATTCCGATGCGAATCAAGGCGTCGGGAATGACGCCCTTGGCGAGTAGGTCGTTGGTATGAATCATGGTTGTTGTGCTGGAAAATCACTGCAATTTTTTCGGCGGCCATGGGATGAACGCGCTCGTCGTTTCCTGATAGCGGCGGTAGGCGTCGCCCTTGCGCCGCACGGCCGCGGCTTCCGTCGGCGGAATCCCCGTGACGCGCAGCAGCAGGAAAACGATGACCGCCGGGGCGTGGATGGTCGCCCAGCCCCATTCGGAGCCGCAGGCGTAAAGATAGAATCCGATCCAGATGACCGCCTCGAAAAAATAGTTGGGATGCCTGGAGTAGCGCCACAGTCCCTCCTGGCACACCGCCTTCGAATCCGGCTTCCCGGCCTTGAACCGCGACATCTGCGAGTCCGCCAGTCCCTCCCCGGAAATCCCGATCAGCGTGACGACCAGTCCGGCGGTTTCCCAAACGCTCCACGCCCCGTCCGGATCAACCGCGACCAAAAGGAACGGCAAGGCCAGCAGGATCACCGAAACCGCCTGCGCCTGGAAAAACCAGAAGAACGCCGGAGCCACCCTTCCGGCCCACACCTCGCGGAGCTTCACATAGCGGGCGTCCTCCTCGGGATGCGCCCTTCGAATCCGCCGCTGCAAGTGCCAGCCGAGCCGCAAACTCCACAACGCGAGCAGCCCGCCCGCGATCCAATGCTTTGCGCCTCCACCGCCGGCCACCAACCAGAAGCAGCCGGTTAGGCCGATCCCGAACGCCCACACCGCGTCCACCAGCGAGTAGTTGTCCCACTTCCGCGCCAAGGCCCAGGCGAGGGCGAATACCAGCGCCATCATTCCCGTCCCCATCACTAACGCCGTCCAGGCATTCATGCGGCGGCCTCCCTGCGCTTCTGGATCGCGACCGTGAGTTGTTTCAAAACCGGCGTCACCGCGAGCTGCACGAGCACCGCCGCGACCGGCGCGAACAGCAGCCAGGCACTGACTCCATGCCAGGCGGAAATCCCGAAATCCCGTGCGAATTGCAGCGGGTCGGCATTGAACTTCCCGAGCAATTGCGGGATTGAAAACGACATCCGCGGCGCGCCATGCAAGCGCTCTCCCAGGCGGATGAACGCCAGGATCAAGACCAGATGCAGCGGATAGACCAAGTTGCTAAAAACATGCAGCACCGGCTGGTTCAGCCGCAACATCCAACCCGCCGCAAGACACACGAGCGTCGTCGTCCCCATGACCGGGAAGACCCCGAGAACCACCCCCAGCGAAATCGCCCATGCGACGCGCCCGGGGGAAATCCCCACCATCAACTGGGCCACCACCGGAGCCACCAGCCTGCGCCTCCACCAGCCTTTCCCCGGATCGATGACAGCCTCCGCCATTATCCCCTGCCCTCCTCGAACCGGTGATGAAGATTTGAATTGTTAGGCCGGGTGTAGACCGCCTGCACCACGGAAATATTCCGGGTCGCGAACGCCGCCTCGCAGTATTTCAAATAGTAGTTCCACGACCGGACGAACGGCTCGTCGAACCCAAGCGCCTCCACCTGGCTCTTCACCGCGTTGAAGTTCCCATGCCAGGTCGAAAGCGTGCGCGCGTAATCCGCGCCCATGTCCTCAAGGTCGTGCATGAAGAGATCGCCGGTCTCCATCAGCACCTCGTTGATCCGACCCACGCTTAGCAACAGCGAGCCGGGGAAGATGTGCTTTTGAATCCAATCCACGTTCTTCCTCAGGCTGCCGTAACTGCAATCCGGAACCGTGATCATCTGAACGCCGAGCAATCCCCCGGGCGTCAGCACTTCCGCGCATTTCGCGAAAAACGAGACATGATATTTGTCCCCGACCGCCTCCAGCATTTCGATCGAAGCGATCTTGTCGAAGCTGCCCGTAATATGCCGGTAATCCTCGATGCGGATCTCGATCCGGTCCTGCAGCCCCTCGTCGGCGATCCGCTTCCGGGCGTAGGCCGCCTGCGCCTCGGAAATCGTCACGCCGGTGACGCGGCAGCCATAGTTCCTCGCGGCGTGAACCGCGAATCCGCCCCAGCCGCAGCCAATTTCGAGGACATGGTCGGAGGCCTTGAGCTTGAGCTTCCGGCAGAGCGCGTCGTATTTCCCGCGCTGGGCGTCTTCGAGCGATTGTCGGGCGCTTTCGAACCTGGCGCTCGAATAGGTCATGCTCGGATCGAGCCAGAGCCGATAGAAATCATTCCCCAGATCGTAGTGCTCGGCGATGTTCCTTCGGCTGGTGTCCACCGTGTTTTCGCGGCGGAGGTGGCGGAACCAGTTGACGATTTTCAAGAGGTTCACTCCTGGCAGACTCGCCGATGAATTGTTAGCTCCCTGCAAGGCGTTCACGTTGTGAATGAACCAGGAAATGACCGCCGCGATGTCGGGCGTGTCCCACAGTCCGTCGGTATAGGCCTCGCCCATGCCGATGTTGCCATAGAAGGCGCAGCGTTTGAAAAACCGGGTTTCGTCCCGCAGGATCACCCGCGCGGTGACAGGCGCGCCCGGCTTGCCGAAGTGCCGCACGCGACCGTCGGAATATTCCATCCGCAGCCCGCCCAGCGGCATCTTCTCCAACAAGCGGACGACCATGCGTTCCACAAATCCCCGCGTCGCATGACTCACCGCCTCGGCGGGCACCCGTTCGGAATCGATTTCAACTGAAGTGTTCATGGCGTCTTGTGTTTCAAACTGGAATGCGGCCGCATCACGTCCTGCTGTGCTTCGAGTCGCTCGCTCTTGCGCAAAAACGGCACGCGGCGGACCCACAACAGGAGCGCGTGCCAGTGAATCAATCCGATGATGCGGAGCGACAACAACGGATACTTGAAGGCATACCACACGAGTCGCGCGGAGGAAAGCTGCCGTTGCTCTCCGCGGATGGAACTCAGCAGGACGCGCTCGTCGGCATCGTAGGTATCGATGTTCACCCGCCACTTCTCCGCCGGAGGCCCCAGCTTGAAATCAAATTGCATGCCGGGGTCGGAAAACGGCGAGACGTAGAAATCCTTGGCCACCCTGCGATGCCAGAGGCCGTCCGCATCGACGGTTTGCATGACATAGAGCTTCATCTCGCGGAACGTGTTCACCACCTCCGCCACCGCCATGAGCGGATCGCCGGATTTCGAACTCACATAATAGAACGAGACCGGATTGAAGCCGTAACCCAGCACCCGCGGAAAAGTCACCAGTTGGATCCGCGCGTCTTCGGGACAAGCGACGCCCTCAGCGGCCAGCCATGCGATTAGATTCGGCCGGATGCCGCCCGGCTTGCCGATGGCCACGTGATCGCGGTCATCGATCGAGAACAAGTTGAACCGGTTGTGGCTGAATCCGCGGACTTTCCCGGCCAGCGCGGGAAGTTCGTCGAGGTCGACGGCGAACATGAATACCCGATAGTCGAACGCGTGCCGCTTCGGCTTCAGGCGGCAATGCGAGATCTTGCATTCATAGAGAGAGTTCATCGCCACGGGTCCTTTCCGAGGATTTGCTCGCACACGTTCACCGCCGACCACAAGCCGTCCTCGTGGAAGCCGTAGCGCTGCCACGCGCCGCAGAAATAGCGCCCCGTTTCATCACCCGCGGCGTGCAGCGCGGGCAGGCGGTCCTGCGCGGCCACCGCCTCCAGATCGAACAACGGATGCTCGTAAACCAGCCGCCGCTTGATAAACTCTCCGGCAGGTCGCGAGGATGGATTGATAGAAACGAAGTATTGCTCGTGCTCCGACACGCCTTGCAGCTCGTTCATCCAATAGTGCGTCGAGTGGAGCTTTCCGCCGGCTTCGATGCGGTAGTTCCAGGACGCCCAGCAGCGCCG
Organism: Luteolibacter sp.; assembly: GCF_058122085.1. NCBI lineage: Bacteria > Pseudomonadati > Verrucomicrobiota > Verrucomicrobiia > Verrucomicrobiales > Verrucomicrobiaceae > Luteolibacter > Luteolibacter sp. Next base: position 6,675 of record NZ_JBIKBQ010000058.1, read on the forward strand.
GGTCTTCGGCATGAACCGCGGATCGGTGTGGAGCAGCGCCTCGTTTTCCTGATAGCGGAAGCGTCCCAGCAGCTCGCTTTCCAAGCCCGTCGGATCGGCAGTCATCCGCAAGGCCTGGTCGCCGTGCGCGGCGATGACGACCCTGTCAAACTGATGATGACTACCATCATTCAATATCACATGAACTCCATGGGATGCGTGACTGACAGCTCGCACTCCCGCCCCACGGTGGATATTCTGCTCGAACGGTTGGGTCAGTTTTTCAACATAACATCTCGATCCGCCCGACACCGTGCGCCATGGATGCTGGGTGTCGAGACCGAGAAATCCGTGGTTGTGCCAGAACCGCATCAGCGTCCGGGCGGGGAACTCATCGATGCGCTCGGGCGGACTGGACCACACCGCGGCCGCCATCGGCGAGAGATACCAGCGGAGGAAATCGTCCCCGTAGCCGCGCGCTTTCACATAGTCACGCAGCGACATGTCTCCAAATGCGGCGTTCCCAAGCTCCTCCACGGTCTCGCTGTTGAAGCGCGCGATCTGGGCGAGCATCCGCCAGTAGCGGAGATTGAGCAGGTTTTTACGCTGGCCGAACAACAGGTTCAAACTGCCGCCGTTGAACTCCAGCCCCTCGCCCACATGCTGCACGCTGAAGGACATGGATGTCGGCTTGGTCACGACGTCCAGCTCACGGAACAAGCGGGTCAGCAGCGGATAGGTCACCTCGTTGTAAACCATGAAGCCGGTGTCCACCGGGATTTGCCCATGCCCCTCGTCCACCATCACCGTGTGCGAGTGACCGCCCACGCGGTCGTCCTTTTCAAACACGGTCACGTCATGCTCGCGGCTCAGGAACCAGGCGGAGGCCATTCCCGAGATTCCCGTTCCGACGATGGCGATGCGTTCCCGGCTCATGCGCTTCGCTGTTGGGACGGAAGTCCTTCTTCAATCACCGCCTCGGGGACCGGCCGCAAGTCCCAGATCAGGCCGGTCCATGATAGGAATTTCAACCCATAGTAAGTCATGTCCAACTCCCACCAGCGGAAGCCCTGCCTCACCGAATGCGGGTAGCGGTGGTGATTGTTATGCCAGCCCTCCCCCAGCGTGATGAACGTCAGCAACCAGCTGTTACGACTGTCGTCGTCCGTCTCGTAACGGCGGCGGCCCCACACGTGCGCCAGCGAATTGATGAACAGCGTGCCATGCAGCAGGGCCGTGGTGCTGATGAAAAAGGTCCAGATGAAGAACTGGCCGACCGTCACCCCGAGCGCCGGGAAAAAGGTCTCCAGCGCCCAGCCGACCGCCAGCATGAGCAGCCCGTAGGCGAATGGCACCGTCTGGTCATAGCGGTTGAGGAAGACCAGCTCCGGATATTTGCTGAGGTCCGGGATGCTCTTGTAGGCCGTCGGGAAATTCTTCATCGAAGTCAGCCATCCGATGTGCGACCAGACAAAGCCGCTGATGACCGGCGAATGGATGTCCTCCTCGTGGTCCGAATGCTTGTGATGGTGGCGGTGGGTGGCGGCCCACCAGAGCGGCCCGCGCTGCATGGAGCTGTTTCCCAACACCGCAAACGCGAACTGGACGGCCCGCGAGGTCTTGAAGGTCTTGTGGGAAAAATAGCGGTGATAGAAACCGGTGATCGCGAACATCCGGATGAGATAGAGAAAGACGGCGGCCCCCGCCGCCACCGGGCTGATCCCCACCCAGAACACCGCGAGGCAGCCGAGGTGCAGGAAGATGAACGGCAAGGTCCGCTGCCAACTCACCTTTGCAGGAAGCTGCGAGGGATCAGGCAGGTCCTCGCGGCGGTAATCGGAGTCGAGCCAACGGCAGATGGTTAAGACGAAAACGCTCCACGGACTCGTCTTCTGCCGGCGGGATAACGAACTGTCGGAATTCATCACGGGATTTCGTTCAGTTCGACTCCAGGCGCTTGCGGACGAAACCCACCGCTCCGCCCACCACTGGCAGATGAGCATAGAAATTCTTCCCGGAGTCCCAGAAATCCTGATGGAAGGCGACCTTCCCCTCCCGGTTGAAGCGCACCTGGCTGATGCCCACCGAGTGCACCGGTTTTCCGCCGCTCAGCGCCGGAGCGGCGAAGACCATCGTCCAGCGCACGTAGTAATCATCGCCGGAGCGAGCCACGTCGTCGATCGTTACCTGATAGCCCGTCATGGTCTCGCTGGTCTTAATGAAATACGCCTCGATCTCGGCCGCACCGTGATGAAGCGCCAGCGTGTCGTCGAGATAGGAGTCCGCCGCATAGACTTTGAGCGTGTTTTCACGGATGTATTTCACATCGCCGATGCCTTGGAGAAACGACTTGAAGCGCTCAAGCGCCGCCTTTTCCCCCGGACCACCGGCTTCAAGACTGCTGGCCGGGACCTTCTCCATCTGACTCCGGTAGGCGGCCACGTCTTGGGCGGAGCGATTCGGATACGCGCAGGAATTCAGCAAGAGGAAAACCCCGGCCAAGGCCACGAGTAGGCCTGCCACAAAGGTGAAAATCGGGTGAGTGAATATGGACGCAGTCATCTTCGGCTGTTTTCGCCCCGCATTCCGGGTCGCGCAAGTCCAAATCAGCCGGGGTAGAATTGATTTCCGAGCGACAATCGCAGGTCGCAGCGGGCCGGGACGCTAATGACTGGCTAACGTCCGCCGAAACGGATATCCCGCACGAGTGAACCTGTCCTTTCCAGCCAGTCTTTCGCTCGCGGCATACGCGTTTTACCTTGCCACCCAGGCGCACGCCTTGGAAATCCGCGGTGCGGCAACTGCCTGGCCACCTCGGCTTGTCGATTTCCCGGGAGCTCCGATCCACGATCAAATCCCGCGGACCAATCCGGATTTCTCGCCACCGGCTGCCATGTTTCTCGGCATCGGCTGGCCCGCCCATCCCACTGAATGGACGCGTCAAATGGCGCTCATCTCGCCCGTCCACTTTGTCTATGCCACCCACTATCCGCTCGGCCCGGCTTGGCGGATCGCGTTTCTCGGCACTGATGGAAAGCAGCACGCCACCGGCATTCAGAGCCAGGTCCCGATTATCAACAAGGAGGGCCGAACCACCGATCTGCTGCTCTGCACATTGACCGCCGCGCTGCCTGCGGAGTCGGGTGTCCGTCCGTTTCCCGTGCTCGGACTAGCAGATGAGGCCGCCTGCCGCGGCAGGGAAATGCTCGTCTGCGGAACGCTGGCCAATGCCGGGAAAACGAGGATAGACGGCTTCACCACCCTCACCAACGATCCGGGCTTCGATACCACGCGCTTCGCCTATTTCGACTTCCACAAAGCGTCCGGCAAGGCCGGCGACTGCAATTACCAGGGCGGAGACTCAGGATCGCCCGCATTCATCATGGTCGGTGGCCGGCCCGTGCTCATCGGCACGGCAAGCGGCCAAGACCCGCTGCCGCGCGGCGTATCGCGCAATTACATCAACTTCCTCCCGGCCTACCTGACCGAGCTCGACACGCTGATGGAAAAGCAAGGCTACCACATGAGACGCCACGATCCGGCGGCAGCCACCATCGATCTCACCGTGTCTGCCACCGGTCAGCTTCAACCGAGACGCCCGGGAAGGGTCAGCTTCGACACGCGCAACACCAGCAAGGAAGCGGCGCACAACCTCGCGCTGAAACTGACATTCTCGACCGCTCCAAGCGTCGTCGCAGGCAGCGGATGGATCTGTGAGGCGGCCTCCCCGCTCGTGTGGAATTGTCGCCGGGGCGGACTTGCAAGCGGAACCCACGCCAGCGTCACCGCCACCTGGAGAACTCTGGCGGACTCACAGTCACTCAGGATTTCATCGGTCACCTGCCACGATGGTGGTGCGCCCGCAGCCTTGGATACCAGCTTGTCGCTTTCCCGTGAAAGCACCGTTCCATCGCCCTGAGCGGACCGCCCGAGCCCCCTCCCGCGAAGCACCCTCGCGGACTCTTTAGCCAAATTTATCCAGGGATGAAATATGCGGAAAATAAGCGGCTTCCTGCGGTGCAGGGCAGCCGGCTTTGCGATTCCGTGGTCTCAGGTAGAACTCAACGACGCAATGATCACGAAAATCGACCACCTGGGAATCGCGGTAAAGTCACTGGATGAGGCCATCGCCTATTACGAGAACACCCTCGGTCTGGTCTGCGAAGGTCGGGAAGAGGTCGAATCTCAAAACGTCCGCACCGCGTTTTTCGCCGCCGGGGACGTCCACATCGAGCTCCTCGAACCCACGTCCGACGAAAGCCCGATCGCCAGATTCCTCGAAAAAAGCGGCCCCGGAATCCACCACATCGCCTTCGCCACGGACGACATCACCGGCCAGCTCGCCAAGGCCAGGGACCAAGGCGCCCGCCTCATCCACGAGGTGCCGTTCGACGGAGCCGCGGGCAAGCTCGTCGCCTTCCTGCACCCGAAATCAACCTTCGGAGTCCTAACGGAGTTCTGCCAGCCGTCACATTGAACCTCGGCCACCCCCATCATTTCCCGAAACCGACATTCCTATCATGGCCATCGACACGACACTACTGGAAGGACTCAAGCAGCGCAGGGACGAAGCCCTGAACGGAGGCGGCATCGACCGCATCGAGAAACGTCACGAAAAGGGCATCCTCACCGCCCGCGAGCGCCTGGCGGTGTTTTTCGACGGCGGCGACTTCATCGAGTTCGGCATGCACGCGCACCATTCGTGCATCAACTTCGGGCTGGAAAAGCGCAAGATGCCCGGTGACGGCGTGATCTGCGCGACCGGCGTGGTCGATGGCCGCCAGGTCGCCGCGTTCGCCCAGGATTTCACCGTGGGAGGCGGCGCGGTGGGCCGCATCCACGCCAAGAAAATCTGTGACTTGCTAGACTTTGCGGTGAAGGCCGGCATGCCGGTCGTCGGCATCAACGACTCCGGCGGCGCGCGCATCCAGGAGGGCATCGACGCCCTTTCCGGCTACGGCCAGATCTTTTTCCGCAACGTCCTGCTCTCTGGGGTGGTCCCGCAAATCTCGATCATCGCCGGTCCCTGCGCGGGCGGTGCCGCCTACTCGCCGGCGCTGACCGACTTCATCATCATGACGCGGCACAATTCCAACATGTTCATCTGCGGACCGAACGTCATCCGCGCCGCCACCGGCCAGTCCGCCTCGCTTGACCAGTTCGCGAGCGCCGAGGCCCATGCCCAGGTCAGCGGCAACATCCACCTCGTCGCCGAGGACGACGAACACGCCATCGTGCTCGCCAAGAAGCTGCTCGACTACCTGCCGTCGAACAACCTGAGCAATCCGCCTCACAAAATGAATGACGAAATCGCGCTCGCGCCCGATCCCGGCATCTACGACCTGATACCCGCGGACCCCAAGACTCCGCTCGACATGCAGAAGGTCATCCAGCGCCTGATGGACCCCGGAAGCTGGTTTGAAATCCAGCCGGATTTCGCTCCCAGCATGCTCACCGGATTTGCTAGAATCGAAGGCCTCGTCATCGGCATCGTCGCCAACCAACCGATGGTGAAAGCCGGCTGCATCGACATCGACAGCTCGGACAAGGCGGCGCGCTTCATCCGGGTTTGTAACATCTACTCGATCCCGGTGCTCTCGCTGGTCGATGTGCCCGGATTCATGCCGGGACTCGCCCAGGAGCGCGGCGGCATCATCCGCCACGGTGCCAAAATGCTCTTCGCCTGGGCCTCGGGGACCATTCCTAAAATCACCCTCATCTGCCGCAAGGCCTATGGCGGGGCCTACCTCGCGATGTGCTCCAGCGACATGGGCGCGGACTTCGTCTTCGCCTGGCCCACCGCCGAGATCGCGGTCATGGGAGCCCAGGGCGCGCTGAAGGTGCTCTACAAAAAGGAACTCGAGGAAGCCGAGGATCCCGCGGCTCTCGAAAAGGAACTGCTAGCCGCCTACACCGAGAAATTCGCCTCGCCCTATCAAGCCGCCAGCAACGGCATGATCACCGACGTCATTGATCCCGCAGCTTCCCGCAGCACGCTGGCCCTCGCCTTCCGCGGCATCATGGGCAAATCCGAAACACGGCCGCCGAAGAAACACGGCAACATCCCGCTCTAACTACACCTACGGGTTCCATGCAGCTTCTCGCATCCACCTCCGTTCTGGACGCCCTGCCACACCTCGTTGGAATGCTGATGGTCATGCTGACCTTGGCAATCCTGTGGGGCGTATGCGCCTCCGTTGCCAAGCTCATCCACGTTTTGGGTCCCGCTCCCGTCGCCGCAGCCGCGCCCGTGAAGGCCGCCGCCGCGCCCGTGAAGGCCGCCGCCGCGCCCATCCCGGCCACCACTCCCCGACCGGAAGCCATCCCGCCGGAAATCGTCGCGGTCATCGCCGCCGCGGTCGTCACCGTCACCGGACCGAGCCGCCGCATCATTTCCATCAGGTCCCAGAGCACCAGTTGGGAAAAGTCAGGCCGCCAATCCGTTCTCACCTCACACCGAATCCGCTAGAAAATCCGCCATGGACCATCTCCGCATCACCGTTGAAGGAAAAGTTTACGATGTCGTCGTTGAAAAGATCGACGACAGGGAATCAGGCACCGCGGCACCGCGAGCCCCCGTCATCCGGTCCGCCGGTCCTGCGGTCGCGGCCAGACCCGCCCCCGACACGGTTCCTCAAGTCGCCGCGGGCGACGGCGACGCCGCCAGCCCGCTGGCCGGAATCGTCCAGGCCGTCGAGGTCCAAGTTGGCGCTGTTGTCAGCGAAGGCGACCTCATCATCACGCTGGAGGCCATGAAGATGTATACCCCTATCAATGCATCCGGCAACGGCTCCGTGACCGCCATTCACGTCAAGGTCGGAGACGCCGTCGAGGAGGGCCAGATTCTCTACACGCTCGCTTGAACATTTCCATCACCCACCTATGAACAAACTCCATGATCTCTGGCTGACAACCGGCTTCCCGAACCTGCAATGGCAGATGGTGGCGATGTGGGTTGTCGTCGCGGTGCTGCTCTATCTCGCCATCGTCAAGGGATTCGAGCCTCTCCTCCTCGTGCCCATTTCACTTGGAGCATTGGTTTCCAACCTGCCGATCCAGGAAATCATCATGAACGCCCCGGTCCACCACCCGGACGGCACCCTCAAAGTCGCCGGCGGCTTGTTCTGGTATCTCAACCAAGGCATCATCCTCCAGATCTATCCGCCGCTGATATTCCTCGGCGTCGGCGCGCTGATCGACTTCGGCCCGCTGATCGCCAACCCGCGCACCCTCCTGCTGGGCGGGGCCGCACAGCTCGGAATCTTCGCCACCTTCCTCGCCGCGCCCTTGTTAGGATTCGATCTCAAGGAAGCCGCCTCCATCGGCGTGATCGGCGGCGCGGACGGACCCACCTCGATCTTCACCGCCACCAAGCTGGCCCCTCACCTGCTCGGCGCGATCGCCGTGGCCGCCTACAGCTACATGGCCCTCGTGCCGCTGATCCAGCCTCCCATCATGAAATTGCTGACCACTGACGCGGAACGCAAAATCAAGATGAAGACCCTCCGCAAGGTCGGCCAGTTCGAGAAAATCGTCTTCTCCGCGGTGGTCATGATCTTCTGCATCCTGGTAGTGCCCGACGCCGCGCCGCTGCTGTCACTTCTCTTCATCGGGAATCTTTTCCGCGAGTGCAAGGTCACCGACCGCCTCGTCAAGGCCGCCCAAAATGAAATCATCAACATCGTCACCATCTTTCTCGGAATCTGCGTGGGCTTGAAAATGGGCGGCTTCGAGGACGGAAAGCATCATTTCCTCAACCCCCAGACCCTTGGCATCCTCGCACTCGGCATCGTCGCCTTCAGCGTCGCCACCGCAGGCGGAGTGCTCATGGCCAAACTCATGAACCTCTTCAGCAAAAACAAAATCAATCCGCTCATCGGCTCCGCGGGTGTTTCCGCCGTCCCGATGGCCGCGCGTGTTTCCCAAGACGTCGGTCAGAAATACGACCCGACCAACTACCTACTCATGCACGCCATGGGCCCCAACGTCGCCGGCGTCATCGGCAGCGCCCTCGCCGCCGGCTACTTCATCGCGATGCTCAAATAGGCCGCCGCGCGGCGTCATCGAATCCAACTAACATGAAAAGTCCATTCCCGATTCTCACTCCGGAAGAAGCCGCCGCCTTCATCCAAAACGACGACATCATCGGCTTCAGCGGATTCACGCCCGCGGGTGCCGCCAAGGTCATCCCCACCGCCATCGCCGACAGGGCGATGGCGGAGCACGAAGCGGGGCGCGCCTTGAAAGTCGGCGTCATCACCGGCGCGTCCACCGGCCCCTCGCTCGACGGCGCGCTGGCCAAGGCCGACGCGATCAAATTCCGCACTCCCTTCCAGTCGGACAAGGATCTGCGGGACAGCATCAACGCCGGCAAGACGCACTTTTTCGACATGCATCTTTCCCTGCTGCCGCAGTATGTCCGCTACGGATTCCTCGGCGAGTTGGACTGGGCCATCGTCGAAGCGGCGGACGTTTCCGATGACGGCAAAATCCTGCTAACCACCAGCGTTGGAGCATCCCCCACCTTCCTCTCACAAGCGAAAAGAGTACTCGTCGAGGTCAACAAGCGCCATCCCAAGGAACTGCTCGGGTTCCACGACATCTACGAACCGAACTCGCCGCCTAACCGCCGCCCCATCTCGATCTGCAGCGCGGAGGACCGGATCGGCACCCAGCGCGTCTGGGTCGATCCCAAGAAAATCGCGGGCATCGTGGAAAGCGACCGCAAGGACGAGGTCCGCGACTTCATGCCCGTCACCGACGTCACCACCCGGATCGGCCTCAACGTCGCCGAATTCCTCGCCGCGGAATTGAAGAGCGGTAATATTCCCAAGGGCTTTCTTCCCATCCAGTCCGGCGTCGGAAACGTGGCCAACGCCGTGCTCGGCGCCATGGGCGAGCACCCGGACATTCCGCGCTTCCAGATGTATTCGGAAGTCATCCAGGACTCCGTCATCGAGCTGATCAAAAACGACCGCTGCAGTTTCGTTAGCGGAGTTTCCCTCACCCTCACCGATCCCGTCCTGCAGGACCTCTACGACAACCTCGAGAACTATCGGGGCCGCCTGCTTCTCCGACCTCAGGAAATCGCCAACAACCCGGAAGTCGTCCGCCGTCTCGGCATCATTTCCATCAACACCGCGCTCGAGGCCGACATCTTCGGCAATATCAACAGCACCCATGTCCTCGGTCAGAAGATGATGAACGGCATCGGCGGCTCAGGCGATTTCACCCGCAACGCCTACATCTCCATCTTCACCTGCCCGTCCACCGCCAAGGGCGGAAGCATCTCGGCGATCGTGCCGATGTGCTCACACATGGACCACAGCGAGCACTCCGTGCAAGTCCTCGTCACCGAGCACGGCATCGCGGACTTCCGCGGCAAAGATCCGCGGGAACGCGCCGAAGCCGTCATCACCCATTGCGTCGATCCCTCCTACCGCGACCTCCTCTGGAAATACTTCAAACTCACCGAGCAAGGCCACACCCCGCAATCCTTCCGCTCCGCGTTCGCCTTCCATGAATGCTTCCTGGAAACCGGCGACATGCGGAACGCGAAATTTCAAGCGTAGCGGCGATCACCGGTCGCCAAGCCTAACTTCAATTTCCACACCTTCCATGACCTCCCCAGCGCAAGCGGAACAACTCCTCACCGAATTCCCGGAGCACACCTACGAACAATGGCACGCCGCCGCGGAACTCCTTCTCAAAGGAGCCCCTTTCGAGAAGCGCCTCGTCAGCAAGACCTACGAGGACATCACCATCCAGCCGATCTATCGACGCGAGGACATCGCCGGTCTCGAACACCTGAAACACTTCCCCGGCGCCGACTCGCTCGTCCGTGGCAGCCATCCCGACGGCTTCCTCAAGGCCGGTTGGGAAATCTCACAGGAACTCAACGCCTGTTCTCCGGAAAAGCTCAACCGCCTCGCCCACGAAGGACTCCAAGGCGGCCAGAGCGAGCTCAACATCGCCGTCGGCGACCTCATCGGCTGCCAAGCGGAAAACGGCTGTCCGGGTCTGCTCCTCGATACCGTCGGGGACATGAAGACCGCGCTCGACGGTGTCGCCATCGAGGCGATTTCCACCTGCTGGCGCTCCGGTCCTGGCAGTGTGCCGCTTGCCGCCCTGTTCTTCGCCGCCGCCCAAGAGCGCGGACTTCCGCCCGAAGCGCTCCGCGCCTGCTTCGACAACGATCCTCTCGCGGAACTCGTCTCCAACGGCAGCCCCTGCCAGGAACTAACCACCCGCTTCGACCATGCCGCCGCCCTCACCGACTTTGCCTGCAAGCGCGCTCCGGGCGTCCGCACCATCACCGTGCAAGGCGACGTCTATCACAACGCCGGCGCCACCGCCACCCAGGAGCTCGCCTATGTGATCTCAACCCTGGTCTGTTACCTCGAGGAAATGAAAGCGCGCGGGCTACCACCGGAGTCCGTCCTTCCTCACATCCGCCTCCGGGTCGCCGTGGGGTCGGACTACTTCATGGAAATCGCCAAGATCCGCGCCGCGCGCTGGTTGTGGAGCAAGGTGGCCGCCGCTTACGGAGTCGATGACGCCCCGGTCCACATCCACGCCAGCACCTCTCAGTGGAACAAAACCAGCTACGACGCCCACACCAACATGCTGCGCGTCACCGCCGAGTCCTTCGCCGCGGTCGTCGCCGGCGTGGACAGCCTGCACATCGGCCCGTACGACGAAATTTCCGGACACACCGACGAATTCTCCCGCCGCATCGCCCGCAACGTCCACATCATCCTCCGCGAGGAATGCGGACTGGACCGCGTCATCGATCCCGCCGGCGGCTCCACCTACATCGAGTGGCTCACCGACCAGATCGCCGCCAAGAGCTGGGAAATCTTCCAGGACATCGAGCGACAAGGCGGCATGCTCGCCTGCCTCGAAAGCGGCTCGGTCCAACAAGCGGTCGAAGCCGTCTGCCAGGAAAAATTCAAAAACATCCGCACCCGCAAGGACCGGATCATCGGAAGCAACATGTATTCCGATCTCAAAGGCAAAAAGCTCGCAACCAAGCCCGCCGCATCCGGCCAGAAGTGGATACCGGCGGATGCAGCCGGACTTCCCTCCATCCAGGTCTCCGCCGACGCCACCATGATCGAGCAAGCGATCGCCGCCGCCCTGTCTGGCGCGACCGCCGCGCAAATCACCGCCGCCACCGGCCTAACCGCCACGGCCGGCGGCTTGAGAGTCCCGCCGCTCGCCCCACGCCGCGCCGCGGAGGAATACGAAACCCTGCGCGACGCCTCCGCCGCGTTCGCCGAACGAACCGGCGCGCCCCCGCTGATCCTGCAACTGAACATCGGCCCGTCCCGCAAATACCGCCTGCGCGCGGACTGGACCGCCTCGTTCTTCGAAGCCGCCGGCTTCGCCATCGATGGCACCCGGGATTTCAACACCGTTGAAGAGGCCGTGGCGGCGGTCGCCGCCGCCCAGACCGAAATCGCGGTGATCACCTCGGACGACGCCACCTATCTGGAAACCGTCGCCCTGCTCGCCGCCGCCGTAAAAGCGGCCCGCCCCGACATCACCCTGCTCGTCGCCGGCGCTCCCGGTGACAACGAGCCTGCATGGCGCGCCGCCGGCGTCGATGATTTCGTGAACGTCCGCAGCAACAATTACGAACTGAACCTACAACTCCTCAAAAAAGCCGGAGTCCTGTAACGGCGATCACCGGTCGCCGTTTCCAACTCTTCTTCCAAGCAAAGCCTCTTCAATCAGTAAATCAGTGCAATCAGTGGTTCCATTCCTTCACTCGCTCCACAAACGCCACCCATTGATCCCATGAGCCGTCCATCATTCGCAGAAATCCCCTACACCGCCGCCTCGCCCAAATCGGGCTACGACCAGTGGTGCGAATCCCTCGAAAAGGAACATGGCAAACCCATCGGCTCGATCGTCTGGGACACCATGGAGAAGATCCCCGTCAAGCCGCTCTACACGGAAGACGACATCGACGGCATGGAGCACTTGAAATACCAGGCCGGCATCGCGCCGTTCCTGCGCGGACCCTACGCCACGATGTATTGCTTCCAGCCGTGGACCATCCGCCAATACGCCGGATTCTCCACCGCCGAGGAATCCAACGCGTTCTATCGGCGCAACCTCGCCGCCGAGCAAAAAGGCCTCTCCGTCGCCTTCGACCTCGCCACCCACCGCGGCTATGACTCGGACCACGAGCGCGTCGTCGGCGATGTCGGCAAGGCCGGTGTCGCCATCGATTCCATCCTGGATATGAAGGTGCTCTTCGACAGCATCCCGCTCGACAAGGTCTCGGTCTCCATGACCATGAACGGCGCGGTGCTGCCCATCCTCGCCTTCTACATCGTCACCGCGCTCGAACAAGGCGCGCCCCTGGACCAGCTCGCCGGCACCATCCAGAACGACATTCTCAAGGAGTACATGGTGCGGAACACCTACATCTATCCGCCGGAGCCCTCGATGAAGATTATCGCCGACATCTTTGAGTTCACCTCGCAGAAGATGCCGAAGTTCAACTCCATTTCCATCTCCGGCTATCACATGCAGGAGGCCGGTGCCACCGCCGACCTCGAAATGGCCTACACGCTCGCCGACGGTTGGGAATACCTCCGCACCGGCATCGCGGCGGGCATCGACATCGACGCCTTCGCGCCGCGGCTCTCGTTCTTCTGGGCGCAGGGGAAAAACCATTTCATGGAAGTCGCGAAAATGCGCGCCGCCCGCGTGCTGTGGGCGAAGATCGTCAAGACCTTCAACCCGAAGAACCCGAAGTCGCTCGCCCTGCGCACCCACTCGCAGACCTCCGGCTGGAGCCTGACCGAGCAAGATCCCTACAACAACATTTCCCGCACCTGCATCGAAGCCATGGCCGCCACGCTCGGCCACACCCAGTCGCTGCACACCAACGCGCTCGACGAAGCCATCGCCCTGCCCACCGATTTCTCCGCCCGCATCGCCCGCAACACCCAGATCTTCCTGCAGGATGAAACCTCGATCTGCCGCGTCATCGACCCTTGGGGCGGCTCCTACTATCTGGAGTCCCTCACCCACGAACTCATCCACCGCGCGTGGGCCCACATCATGGAAGCCGCGGAATACGGCGGCATGTCCAAGGCCGTCGAAGCCGGCATCCCAAAGATGCGCATCGAAGAAGCGTCCGCCCGCCGCCAGGCCCGCATCGACTCCGGCGAGGAAACCATCGTCGGCGTGAACAAATACCGCCTAACAAAGGAAGCGCCCATCGACATCCTCGACGTGGACAACACCGCGGTCCGCCTCTCCCAGATCGAGCGGCTCAAGAAACTCCGTGCCGAACGTGACGAGACAAAATGCCAGGCCACCCTCAAAGCGCTCACCGATTGCGCCGGCGGCGGCGAGGGCAACCTGCTCGCCCTCGCCATCGAATGCGCCCAGGCCCGTGCCTCGCTCGGTGAAATTTCAGATGCCATGGAAGTCCACTTCGGCCGCTACAAAGCCGTCATCCGCTCGATCTCCGGCGTCTATGGCAAGGAATTCAACAACCAGGGCGACATGAAAGACATCCCCGAACTCATCCAACAATTCGAGGCCGCCGAAGGCCGCCGCCCGCGCATCATGGTCGCCAAGATGGGCCAGGACGGACACGACCGCGGCGCCAAGGTCGTTTCCACCGCCTACGCCGACATGGGCTTCGACGTCGATATCGGTCCGCTCTTCCAGACCCCTGCGGAAACCGCAAAGCAAGCCGTGGAAAACGACGTCCACATCGTCGCCATGAGCTCCCTCGCCGCAGGTCACAAGACGCTGCTGCCCCAACTCATCGGCGAACTCAAAAAACTCGGCCGCGAAGACATCATGGTCGTCTGCGGCGGCGTCATCCCGGCACAGGACTACGATTTCCTCTATCAAAACGGAGCCGCCGCCATCTTCGGTCCCGGCACGGTCATCCCTGATTCCGCCCGCAAGATCCTCAGGCTTTTGCTGGAGCAGCTCGAAGCCTGATCACCGCCGCACGCTCCAAGTCCGTGAAACAAGAGCCCGTCAAACGCCGCACTCTCACCCTCGACGAATACGAGCAAGGCGTCCTCGCGGCGGATGTCGCCATCCTCTCGCGGGCGATCACCGTGATAGAAAGCCACCACCCCGCGCACGAGGCGCTCGCCCAGGATCTGCTCACCCGCCTCCTGCCGAGGACCGGGAACTCGATCCGGGTCGGCATCACCGGCGTTCCCGGCGTGGGCAAAAGCACGCTCATCGAGTCCCTCGGCTGCCAGCTCTGCGAGATGGGACATCGCGTCGCGATCCTCGCCGTGGACCCGAGCAGCAGCGTCACCGGCGGCAGCATTCTCGGCGACAAGACCCGCATGCAGAACCTCGCGCACCAGCCGAACGCCTACATCCGCCCCTCGCCCTCCGGCGGATCGCTCGGCGGAGTCGGCAGGAAAAGCCGCGAAACCATGCTACTCTGCGAGGCCGCAGGCTATGACGTGATCCTCGTCGAAACCGTCGGCGTCGGCCAAAATGAAATCACCGTCCGCTCGATGGTGGACTTTTTCCTGCTCGTCATGCTCGCGGGCGCGGGCGACGAACTCTAGGGCATGAAGAAGGGCGTCATCGAGATCGCGGACCTGCTAGCCGTGAACAAGGCCGACGGCGACAACATCCCTCGCGCCAAACTCGCCTGCGCCGAATACAGCCGGATTCTCCACATCCTCCAGCCAGCCACGCCCGGCTGGAAAACCCGCTGCACCACCTGTTCGGCGCTGGTTCCCGAGTCGCTCGCCGCCCTCTGGGAAACCATCGGGAAATTCACCGCCGCCACCCGCGAATCCGGAGCCTTCTCCGCGCGCCGCAAACACCAGTCCACCGAGTGGATGCACGCCATGATCGGGGAAGAACTCCGTCATCGCTTTTTCCGCGACGCGCGTGTCAAACAACTTCTGCCAGAGTTTGAAAGGCAAGTCGCCAACCAAACCCTCCCCGCCGCCACCGCGGTCAGGCGCATCATGGAATCCTTTGAAAAGCCCTGATCCACGCAATCAGCCATCCTAACAACCATCAATTCCCGCCATGAAGCCAGTCACTTTCAACAACACGGTCCTCCGGGACGGTCACCAATCCCTGGCCGCCACCCGCATGACCACCGCACAGATGCTGCCCGCCGCTTCCATTCTCGACGAGATGGGCTTCAGCGGACTTGAAACCTGGGGCGGCGCCACCATCGATTCCTGCCTGCGCTATCTGAGCGAGAACCCCTTCGACCGCCTCCGCGCCCTCAAGAAGGCCGCGCCGAAAACCCCGCAGATCATGCTGCTGCGCGGCCAGAACATCGTGCAGTACACCAGCTTCCCGGATGACGTCGTCGAGGCCTTCGTCCGCGCCAATGCCGCCGCCGGCCAGGACGTGTTCCGGATCTTCGACGCGCTCAACGACACCCGCAACCTCGTCACCGCGATCAAGACCGTGCGCGATTGCAACAAGCTCGCGCGCGGCGAAATCTGTTTCACCACCAGCCCGGTTCACACCATCGAGGCCTTCGTCAAGATGGGTGTTGAGCTGGGAGAAATGGGCTGCCACTCCATCGGCATCAAGGACATGTCCGGCATCATGACACCACGCGTCGCCTACGACCTGGTCAAGGAGCTCAAGCGCAAGGTCGGCCTGCCCGTCACCCTTCACACCCACGACACCGCCGGCCTCGGGGCCGCCGCCTACCTCGCCGCCATCGAAGCCGGCGTGGACACCGTGGAAACCTCGATCGTGCCCTTCGCCAACGGCACATCCCAGCCGGACACGGTGCGCATGCTCGCGCTGCTGGAAGGAAATCCGCGCCGCCCGGACTACGATCCCGCGAAACTCCACGAACTCCGCCTCCACTTCGAGGACGTCTATCAACAGCTCTCGAAATTCACCAGCCCCGCCAACGAGCGCGTGGACTCCGACATCCTCGTCTTCCAGGTCCCCGGCGGCATGCTCTCGAACTTCCGCAACCAGCTCGCCGAACAAGGCATGGCCGACAAGTTCGACGAAGTCGTCCGCGAAATCCCGGTCGTCCGCGAAGCGCTCGGCTGGATTCCGCTGGTCACCCCCACCTCGCAGATCGTCGGCACCCAGGCGATGATGAACATCAAGTTCGGCCGCTGGAAAATGATCTGCCAGCCCGCGCAGGACATCGCGCTCGGCAAATACGGCAAGGCCCCCGGCCCGATCAACCCCGAGATTCTCGCCCTCGTCGAAAAGCAAACCGGCCGCAAAGCCATCACCGGGCGCCCCGCCGATCTGCTCCAACCCGGCCTCGAAGGCTATCGCAAGCAGTGCGCGGAAAAGAACCTGCCCACCGACGACGAAACCGTGGTGCTCTTCGCCATGTTTCCCCAACAGGTCGAGGCGCTCGTCAAAGGCACCCCGGCGCCGGAAGCGAAAGCAGCTCCCGCCAAACCCGCGCCCGCCGCCACACCGTTAGTTCCGTCCGACACCAACGTCGTAAGCCGCAAACAGATGGTTCTCACCATCGACGGCAAACGGCATGACGTGACCGTGGAGAAGATGGCTGGCTGAGCGCTCAGGATTGCGTCGAAGGCGTGCAGAGCTCGACGATGATTCCGTCCTTGTCGCGGACAAACGCCACGACCTGTCCCCACGGTTTGGCGACCGGCGGCGCCGCTGCGACGGCCCCGGCGGCAAGCGCGCGGTCGTAGGCGGCTTGCACGTCATCCGTCGTGAAGGCGACCTCGAATCCCGCCGGCGGGCCAGACGCATCGTGTTCCCGGAATTCGCAAGGCAGGTTCGATTTCGCCAAGCCATAGGCGGCGAACGAAAGCGTGGTGGTGCCGGTGTCCATCTCCGCATACAGGCCGGCTTCGTGGACGAACCGCCGCTTCAAGCCGAAGGCCTCCTCGTAAAACGCGATCGATCTCAAGACATCTTTCACATACAGAATCACGTAGCCGAGCTTCATGCCCGAGGGTAGCGATAGGGCGCCCGCCGCTACAAGCAAACTCATCTGGAAATTCCATCGGGCCTTCACGGCAAACGATTCGATGCGCGAATTCAATGGTGAATTCAATGGTGGAATATTCCAGCCATCCATGGTAGTGTTCCTCTCGCTTTGTTTCCTTGGCAAAGCGACGGAGATGAAGAAATGAACCGTGTCCTGATATCAATCGGAGGAGTCGTTCTCACTGGCATCAGCGCCGAGTGGTCTCTCCGCAGCTGGCTGGACACCGCCCGCGGGTTGCGGATTTCTCCGGGCATCACCGCCACGACACAGGTGGCCGTGGGAACCTCCATGCCCGAACTGACCGCCACCGTGGCGCCGTGCGCGTCGAAAAGATGGAAGGAGTAAACGACCATGGCTGAGATCTTTGGTTTCGACTGCTATTCGCCACGCGAGATCGCCGAGCGGGTGGAGACGGTCGGTGTGACGAAGGCGAACCTGCCGTTCACCTCCATGGTCGCGCTCGGCGTGCTCGCGGGCGGCTTCATCGGGCTGGGCGCGATGTTCGCCACCCTGGTGCTGAGTGACAGCGGACTCGATTTCGCCGTCGCACGGGTGCTGGCGGGCATCGTATTCTCGCTTGGACTGATCCTGGTGGTCATCGCCGGGGCGGAGCTTTTCACGGGCAACAACCTGCTGGTGATGACCTACGTCGCCGGGCGGATCACGGCAGGCAGGCTGCTGGCGAATTTAGCCATCGTGTATGTGGCGAATTTCATCGGCGCGGCGGGCCTGGCGGGAATCGTCGCGCTTTCCGGCCACGCGCGGTTAGGCGGTGGCTCCGTCGGTGACATGGCGGTGGCGCTCGCCACAGCCAAGGTCGCGCTGCCATTGGGCGAAGCGTTCTTCCGCGGCGTGCTGTGCAATGTGCTGGTCTGCCTGGCGGTCTGGCTGGCGATGGCCGGGCGCAGCGTGACCGACAAGATTCTGGCGATCATTTTTCCGGTTTCCGCGTTCGTTGCCGCCAGCTTCGAACACTGCGTGGGGAACATGTATTTCATCCCGCTTGGATTTTTTCTGGGAGCAGACATGGATCTGGGTGCCGTGGTGTATCATTTCATCGTGGTGACCCTCGGGAATTTCGCCGGTGGCTCGGTCCTGGTCGGACTCGTCTATCACACGATCTACCGTCGCGATCAAATTTCTTCCGTTCCACCATCAACCCCCAAAAAGCCATGAAAGCCAAAACCGCGGAAAAAAAATCACCGGCGGTGCTCTGCGGCACCGACTTTTCAACGAACTCCACGCAGGCGGCGGACGCCGCCTGCGAACTGGCCAAGCTCCTGCACGCGCCGCTGGATCTCGTCCATGTCAGCGAGATTCCCGCCCATCCGCCGCTGGAGCGCGAACTGGAGGCGGAGGCGGCCCGCCTTCTTGGAAAAGGCGCCGTGGTCCACGCATCCATCCTGGGGGGGATCCCCGACGAGGAGCTCGTCAAGCGGGCGAAGCCCAAATCCTGCCGGATGGTGGTCGTCTCCTCGCTTGGCAGGCGCGGACCCGGC
>NZ_JBIKBQ010000059.1:0-24467 GCF_058122085.1 Luteolibacter sp.
CTCCCAGCGTAGGGCTTGTGGCCAGAGCTACTGGCTAGGTTTTCTCTGTAAGACTCTTTCATTCTCTATTCCAAGCCGGTTTATCCCGGCGCTTTCACTGACCCCAGAAACGAAGATCCTCCAGAGCCGCCTGGGTGAGGGTCATTTTCATGCCTCTTCCCGCACCAGAGCCATGAACTGATCCTTGGATTCCACGGTCACGATCTGGCCGGATTCCAGTTGCGCAAAGCCGATCGCAGCCTCCCGTGCCAGCCACTCGGTCTCCCGCTCCCATGCCAAGGAACGTCTCAAGGCCTCGCGCACCACTTCGCTGGCACTGTCTTAGAGACCTGATTTCAACTTGGCGTTGACGGCGTTTTCCAATTCCGCAGTGAGGGAAATGTTCATGATGGATGGTTATACCCCTTCACAATTCCTGTCAATGGCCGATGCCGTAACGAGCGAAGCGCGGCCTGTCCAAACTCACGCCTCAATCGGAGCCTGCGGCGTCTGAAAGTCTCAAGGTCTTAAAGTCGAAGGTCGCGGAGACGGAACTGCCGCAACGGCTTTTCCTCTTCGAAGAGTCTGCTGCTCACCGTGCCGCCAGCGTGCGCCGGAACGCCTCCGATAGCGTCACCCGATCCCGCTCCGCCAGCTTCTTGAGTTCTTCCTTCGTCTCGGCTGGCACCAGCAGGTTCAGGCGTACATGGCCACTGCTCTTGCGCCCCGCGCCGGGCCGCTTTCCTCCGCGCAGCGGTTTCATAAGCACTTTGCCGCTCATTTCCGAGCGCTCGTAAGCGGTTCCGACTGCGTTGGGCTCCGGAATTCCACGCGCCCGCTGTGCCGCCTCATTCAGCGGCTTCGCGCCTGCATCGAATTTCCAGCCCCGTTCACGCGTCTCTTCCCTGTATTCAATGGTTTTCTTTTTCATAAAACTCCTTCTGTTTTCTCCAATAACCCGCACCGATCACCCGGATGTTTCCCTCCCGCAAGGTGAACCTCACCGTCAGGATTCCCCGCCCGTCATGGCCGATGCAGTAATAACGCGGCTCGGATGCGGAATGTGCCGCATCCGCCACCACCAGACGCCGTGGATCGTCAAAGGCTTCAGGAACCGTCGAGAAATCCACACCGTGCTTCTCCAGGTTTGCCGTCTCTTTCGCAGCATCCCATTCGAACGCCATGCACCACCATCGACTCCTTCATTTGATTGTCAACGTAATAAATCAAACAATCGCCCCAGCCCAGCCAAATGCCCCGCGCGAAGCTCCACTGATCACTGATCACTCGCCACTTCTCCCACCTACCCGATTGACGATTGATGAATGACGATTGTTGATTTTTGATCTGATTTTGCAAAGCCGTTCCGTCACTTCAAAAATCCAAAATCCGCCACTGTGGCTGGAACAACCTGTTCCAGCCCGTCTTGGGGTGCAGACCTTCGACTTTCAGACCTTCTGTCTCACACCCGGAATCAAAGAATTAGGACAGAATCATTGACGGCAGAATCATTGTAGAAGGATTTGCTCATGACGGCGGGACAGGTCTTTGATATGCTCTTCTCTACGACTTTCAGACCTTCCGACGCCGCAGGCTCTTCCTCTTCGTTCCATGTTCCATGTTCCATGTTCCATGTTCCATGTTCCATATTGGATGTTCGACGTTCGACGTTCGACGTTCGACGTTCGACGTTCGATGTTCGAAGCGCCCGCGGGGTGCCAGTCCAGCTCTCGAATCGCATGAGGCCGGTGGAGCAGAGGGAGACAGAATCATTTTCTGACAGAATCATGGGGATCATTGAAGACGGAGATCCTGAGGAATGATTCTGTCGAAAAATGATTCTGTCGAAACTCACGGCTACCGATGTTCCGTGTCCAATGACAGCGGCAGCGGGCCAGGCCTTTTATCAAGAGAAGACTCTGACTAAATGCCTGTCCATTTGTCATGTTGAACACCGTTGCATGCTGAATCTGGAGATGTCACCCATGAGATCCACATCTGGCGGAATGCCGCCTCGATTTCACGGGCGAACGAAGGGGCATCGAGAAGTTGCGATCCCCGCATCTGATCACGGAGATTTGCTCGATAGCTTGAAAGCCGTTCGGCATTTCCAGCCAACTCTACCGCAATCCGAACATATTCATCTTCAGACTCGGCCACCAGTTCGGATAATCCGACGTTGGTCAACAGACTAACCCCAACACGCGAGACGTGGGTCTGACCTGCCAGAGTGACTACCGGAACACCCATCCACAGGGCCTCACAGGTCGTCGTGGTGCCATGATAAGGAAAGGTATCCAGCGCGATGTCCATTTCGCGGTAAAGCGCAAGGTGGGACTCATGACTGTCTTCCGGCCCCCTGATATCCAGCCTTTCTTCACTAATGTCAGCTTTGGAAAGCAGCACATCCCGCACTCGCTTCTGAGCTTTCATACTGAGAAAGCCAACCGATTTGAGAAGCAGGCGTGAGCCGGGAACGGCCTCCAGAATCCTCGCCCAAACCTCCAACATCCGGTCATTGATCTTGGACAGGTTGTTGAAAGTTCCAAAAGTCACGCAGCCGCGGAGCGCGGCCGGATCTTGACCGAGTAAAGGGTCCGTATCGGGGCAGTAGTTCCATGCGCACCCTGGCAGCCGGATCAATTGCTCCGAGTGATGCTCCTCGGTCATCCCCGGGGGATCGGCGAGGGCATCGGTGATGCGGTAGTCCATGGCGGACAGGCCGGTCGTGCCAGGATAGCCGAGATAGGTCACTTGAACCGGTGCGGGCTTGCGCGCGAACACCAGCAAGCGGTTGTCTTTGGTGTGTCCGGCAAGATCCACCAGAATGTCGATTTCATCGCCACGAATGAGATCCGCCGCCTCGGCATCCGGCACGTTCACCAGGCTGCGCCAATGGGCCACCTGCTTGCGGGCCTGTTCCGTCCACTCATCCGGCGCGGCAACCTGCGCGTAGGCGAACAATTCGATTCGCTCCCGGTCGTGATGTTCAAGAAACGGCATCAGGAAGCGGATGACCGGATGTTCCTTGAAGTCCGGCGAAACCAATCCGATCCGCAAGCGGCGATCCGCCACCCGGTTGTTGGCATGCGGGGCGATGGTGCCAGCAAGATGCCCGGCGTGGATCCGATCCCAATCGCGATGCCCGGCAAGAAGTGAAACCGGATCATGTCCGGACAGGCAGTGGCGGGTGAGCAAGATACCGCTGTGCGCCTCATGCCATGAAAGATGAGCCGCAAAAGCCCGGCGTTGGGCGTCAATCGACTCCTCCACCAAGCCACAGTCCTTCAGGGCGATACCCAGATTCCGGAGAGCGCTGGCGTAATCAGGCCTTGTGGCAACCGCCCTGCGGAAAGACTCGACAGCCTCATCCAGCCTCTTGCATGCAAACAGCGCCGCTCCCAGACTGTTGTGCGCCTGGGCAAAATCCGGCTTTGCCGCCACCGCCTTGCGGTGCCACTCGACTGCGGCTGCCGGATTGCTTTCCTGATGCGCCATCAAGCCGAGCAGATGGAGTGCTTGGGCGTGTTTCGGCTTCTTCAAAAGAACCTTCCGGCAAAGTTTGCCCGCCTTGTCCAGCATGCCAGCTTGATGGCATTGCACAGCCAACTCATAATCCTGATTCACCGCCACCCAAGCACCATGCTCGACGCTTCCAATCTTGTCAATGCGAGTGGAAGACGAAACCAAGCCCTCCGCAATTTACTTTTGTGCGGGTCAGTTTACCCTCACTGCTTGGAACGAAAAAAGAGGCGGGCTTGCGCCCGCCTCTTTAAGGTTAGGTTGTTTGAGATGCAAACGGATCAGATCCGGCGGCGGCGGAGCAGGCCGAGAGCACCCAGTGCACCGAGAAGCGCGGCGGAGGGCTCGGGGACTGCTGAGGCCAACTGAAACCCAGAGATTGGCTGACCACCTGCAGCAGCGGCAAGAACCGAAGTTCCAACCAGAAGTGAATCGCCAGCATTTGTAGGGTTAAAGGTTACGGCACCAGTGGAAGGGACGTTGGCTCCGGTGTAGGCACCAATTCCCGTAATGAAACCACCAGCTTCAGCTACAAGGAAAAGATACGTTTTATTTGCAATATCTCCCAGTGCTTGGTTACCAGTAGACGAAAGCAAACCACTTGTAAATGTGGTGCTGCGGACGATTCCGGGATCAGTGCTGCTGGTCGCACCAATCAGTGCGGTAAGCGCCGCATCAAACGCTCCGGGCGTGGAAGTTGCCGATGCGAGAAGCGTGTACATGGAGTCGGATACGCCTGTCAGCGCATCCGTGACTGCCACGAAAATGGCACGTCCTGAGACAGCCGCCCGGGGAGATGATCCCACACCGTCAGTATCGAGGGTTACCAGGCCGACCGATGTATTTGCGACGCCTGCCAGTGCGACAGTCACGGCGTTTGAAGTGGCCGTAAAAGCTGCTGTCGCAGCAACAAACATTGATAGTAATTTAATTTTCATGATTTAGTTTATTAGGTGTTTTTTTTGGTTGGTGGAGAAGAAAAGATTAAATTCACAGTCCGGATTTAACTCTGAAAGCTGTATCTGAACCAGCAATGAAGATTGCACCTTTAGTGAAGTCGAATGTATCCAAGGATGGGGTCGAGAAATCGGTAGAAACATCGCCGTCGCCAAGAGCGTAGTATGTCCCCGTAGGAGCAAATAGCTGTCCGGGAGCATAAATTGAGATACTATCGCCATAGGCCACCATGTCTGCAAAACCCAGATCCTTGATCAAAGCACTACCGCCAGCGAGGGGGTTCACCGGTCCAACAACGTTAGGAACTCCATTCCCAGCAATCTGAACAACGGTGTCCGTGCTTTTCACTTCCCCAACTACGGTCAAAGCAGCATCTCCACCGCAGTCAAAAATGATGCCAGTGCCTGGCGAGATCGGACGAGCGTTTCCGTCGGGAGTCGCAAAGTCGGTCGCCCAATCAGCATCCCCAATAAAGTAATAAGTGGTGGATGTTCCATCTGGATTCACAAAAGTGGCCGAATCACCATAGGCGGCTAACGCAGATTCGGCAGAAGCAAACGCGCCTGATAGCGTCACATGCGGCCGAATCGTGATGGTCTCGGTGCCTGCCAGTGAAAGCGCGGAAATATCGGACGCCAACGTGATCACCGAATTCGTGTTCGAAACAATGTCAATCACGACGCCTTGGTTGGCACCTGCTTGAGTGATTTCAACATAGTGAGTTGCATAAACAGATCCTTCGTCAAACGCGTTTGCGGCAAGGGCTCCGGAAGCAACAGTGAGAGTGTCTAAAGCAGGGTCGGCATTATTGGTGCGAGCAGTGATTGCACCAGCAAAGGCAGCGCTTTTCACAAAACCGGGAACAAAAACGTTTCCGCCGGCTTTGGCGTCGAAATTATAATACCCCACCGGAGTGGTGTATGCCGTCTGGCCGAGTGCCATTCCGCAGGCAGCGGCGGCGAGGATTGAGTAAAATGTGGTTTTCATGACAGTTGTAGTTTGGTTTTTGGAATTAGGGATTGGTTTCAGGTATTTGGTGTCGAACGAAGTTGAGGAAGAGGGCAGTGGTGGCGAAATTGCCGGACACATTTCTTTTTCGCATTCGTAGGTTTCGTGATCAGGAAACAGCGGGAGGGGCGGCGGGGCAAGAAAATTTTGCAGAAAGCGGGGGGGATTTTAGAGGTCGGAGGCCGGAAGTCAGAGGTCGGGTAGAGAATGAATGGATAAGTGGTTGATGGTGAGTGGATTTTGGATTTTTGATTTTGGATTTCGGATGGGAAGAAATTAGATGGTGTCCCATGAAATGGGGACGTGGAGGGGTAAAAGCTGAGATGCTGAAACGCTGAAAAGCTGAAAGAAGAGGTGGAGGAGACGGGATGGGATGGGGCGGATCGGGAAAGTTTGAGGTTTTTTGCGGGGGCGGGGTGTGACAGAACGGGTGTCCCATGTTTGTGGGACACGGGGAAGAGGTAACCGCAGAGGCCGCAAAGGGACGCGGAGGAAGATGGGATTTGAGTGTCCGTCCTTGGGATTCGGGGGGCGGTCCTTGGGACTTGGGGGGCGGTCCTCGGGACTTGGGAGTCGGTCCTCGGGATTGTCCCCGCTTTTCACTGGCCGACATGTCGGCCAGTGGGAAAGCTCCGACATGTCGGAGCAGTCCAGGGCGACGGAGTCCAAAAGCCTACGCGCCTTCCCTCCGCGTGCTGGGCGTTTCGGTTTCGGCTGGCACCTCTGTCAGGGCGACTCGATTCCGAGGTCTTTGCAAATTTTTCTGACCAGCAGGTCGTTCACCTCTTGATGCCGGGGCACTGCGGACCGCTTGTTGGTGGTCCGGTTTCTCCACCAGGAATGGTTTCCACCCTCGCGCACCAATTCACAATCCCGGGACGCCAAGTGACGCAGGAATGCGCGGCGCTTCATACGGAAAGCAGTTCTTCGGTGAAGTTGCCACCTGCCGCGTCCCTCGCTTCTTCGCGGTTAAACTCGAGGGCTTCCTTGAGAATCTCCCGCAGCGAGACGAGCAAGGCTTCCTTGGTCCGTTCCTGGGCGTTGACTCCCGGAAGTTCCTCGACCCAGCCGATCCACCAGCCGTTGTCTTGTTTGGTGATGGCGGTGTAGCTTGAATTCATGCCAAATGTTTACCTGCATCGGATTCCTGGAGCAAGTCCCAAGAATCCGCGGAGGGAGGAAGAGGGGCGCAAAAAAAGAGGGTTTGGGATGGGAAGAGATCGGCGGGCTGGCCGTGCAGCACTGGGGTGGGAAGAGAACCACGGATGGACGGACATGCGCCCGGACATGCGCCCGGACATCGCGCACAGGCGCCCGGACAACGCGTAACGGGGGTTCTGACATCGCGTAAAGAGGAAAATAGAACCGCAGATGGACGCGGATTAACGCAGATAATCAAAGAGTTGCATTGATTGTAAGTTTCACCCTCAGGGTGAAACTGGAATTCTTCAGAAGATTCTTAAAATCAACGTCCATCTGCGTTCATCTGCGGTTCATTTCTCTTTCTAGGATGAAGCGAAACGCGGAGGGCGGGGAGAAGAGAAGATGTCGGAGTGCGTGGGACATGTCCCCACTTTTCACCGGCCGACATGTCGGCCGGTGGGAAAGCTCCGACATGTCGGAGCAGTCCATGGCGGCGGAGCCCGAAAGCCTCGGCGTGCCCTGTCATGGCGCCAGGCGGAGAGAGAGAGACGGACTTCGCCGCGGATGAGTGTCTTTTCGACTTACAGACCTTCGACTTTCAGACTTTCAGACTTTTAGACTCTTCATTGCTGGAAGAAGAGTGAACCGCAAAGGCGCGGAGGAGGACGCGGGGAAAGATGGTGGGTTTGGGGGTTGGGGGCTTTCGGGATCATGGGTCTTGGGAAAGTGGATCGCGGCCTCTTGCAAGCGGGCTTGGGGTATTTCCCGGCGGCCTGCTGGCAATGGGAGCAGGCGGAAGCCATTGCGAAAGTGGAAGCACTTGTGCTACGGGTTCTGGCGGATGGCTTGGATCGTGGTGAAAGGGCACCCGAACTTGAAAAGGTTTTCACCGTCGCGGCATGAGCGCGCGGGGTTCCTGCAAGGCCCGAACGCTTTACCGCGCACTTCTGAAAATAGGATGGTCTCTGAAGCGCGAGGGGAAAGGATCGCAAAGCATACCGGACTGTGTCCCACAGATCTCTAAGGGTGGGTGGGGGTAAATGCTGAAAGGCTGAAAGGGATGGGAACGTTGAACGTCCAACGTTGAACGTCGAAGGGGAGAGAAAGAGGGCTTGGCTCCGACTCTTGCGCTTCCTCCTGACTTTCAGACCTTCGACCTTCGACTTTCGACTTTCAGACTTCTCACGCACGGGCGGTGCAGGATTGCTGGAGCCAGGCGGAGAAGGCGTCGGCGTCGATCTCGCCGGCGGCGAGGGCGAGGGTGTGGAGAACGGCTTGTTCCTCGGGAGCTTCCAGGCGGAAGCCGTTGATGCCGAGGAAGGTGTAGGCGGCCATGAAGCCGGCGCGCTTGTTTCCATCCAGAAAAGGATGATTCTTGACGATGCCGTGGGCGTAACAGGCGGCGAGATCGAAAAGCGACGGAGTGCCGTAATTCAAAAGTTGCCGGGGACGACCGAGCGCGGAATCGAGAAGCCCCCCGTCACGGATGCCGTCCAAACCGCCAAAGCGGGCCAGGAGTTCATTCTGGATGGCGAGAATGATTTCCCGGGTGAGGCAAACGGGTTCGCTCATTTGGCGAGCTCCCTGAGGGCGTTGCGGTAACGATTCATGCCCTCTTGGGCGATGGTCATGATTTCCTCGAATCCCGGGCGCTCGGGGGTGATGCGGAGGGAGCATTCCGGCGCTTCGGTGAGGAAGAGGGTGTCGCCCTCGCTGACTTTGAGGGCTTGGAGGGCTTCCTTGGGCAGGACGATGCCGAGGGAGTTGCCGATTTTACGGACTTTGGTTTCGATGGGCATGGGGGTAACGAAGGTTATAACGAGGGATTTGTCAAGGAGTGCGGCGGTTTTGAGGTACGGGCACGAATAAAAGCGGAACAACAAACCGCGCGCGTTTTCATGATCTGAAACCCGAAGGTCAGCCGATCACACAGGGCACCAGCGCCCCGTCGCTCATGCCGTGGATCTTCTTCTTGTCCGCCGGCACGATTGTCGCCAGGCAGCCGCCGAAATTCGTCTCGCCCGCGTCGTCGGTGAAAAAGTATGGGCAGAGCCGCACCCGCCCCTGCATCATCTCGACCGATCCGTCGTCGCGGAAAACCGGATGCTCGATCCGCCGGCCCTCGCGGAACTCCTGCAAAATCCACGGCTGCTCCGCAGATTCGTCCAGCGCGGCGTGAAGCCGTGCCGACCATTCCGCCGATGGCATGTCGTGGCCGATAAACACCCCGCGCGAGCCCCAGGCGGTTTCGTGAAATCCGCTGATCTTGAGCACCAATTGGCGTTCCTTCTGGCTGAAACTCGCCACTTCCTCCCAGGAATGCGCGTTGATCCGCGGCAACGCGGCGTGTGGCGGCAGCGGCGTCGGGTCGAGCACCCAGCCGAATGGCACCAGCTCGCGCAGGCGCTTGAGGTGACTGCCGCGCAACGCCTGCTCCCAGACTTTTTTCAAGGCCGGCGACCATAGCAAGGCCAGCCACAGCTTGTCCTCCAGATGTGGCTTGAATGGCGGCGTGATCTCGATTTCCCCGGCAGCCGCCTGCTCGGCGAGCCGCTTCACGGCGGGAATCGACTCCCAGTCGAAGAGCTCGAAAAACCGATAGAGCGCCTGGCCGTTCGGTTCGTATTCTTCGGCGGACGCGACCTTCCACGCGTCGCCCAGTTCGCGGGTCAGCCACTCCATTTCCGGCCGGTAGTCGCGGGATTCTTCGGAAACCAGCACCGTGCCGCCCTCCGGCATCAGCGAGCGGAAGCCGTCGAGCATCCCGTCCGGTCCGCCCAGCACGTCGAATCCGGCCTTGGCGTAAACCTGCGACAGCCACGCCGTCACTCCGATCCCGCCCGGCACGCTGTCCAGCTCGGTCATGGCGAAGCCCGACTCCGTCAAAATCAAATCCGGCCGGATCACCCGCGGACATCGTTCCGCGGTCGATGGCTCGCGCTGCAGCTTGGCCAGCCAGTCCGGTTTCCCCTCATCCAACAGCTCCGCCAGCCACTCCGGCAGTTTTCCCGCCGCGCTGCGCCGGTAGAGGCCGTCGCACGCCTGTTGGAAGCGCGCCAGCGGATGGCCGAGCGACATGATCTGGCGGGCCTCGGCCGGGCTCAGTTTCAGCGGCTCCGGCGACCAGCGCCACGCGCCGCCGCCGAACAACCCGCCTTCCGGCAACCCATCGCGCAATTCTGAAAGACTCAATCCCATGCCGCGCCGAACTTCCACTCCCGCCGCCGGAATGCCAAGCGATTCTTCCTGCTTGCAAGCGACCCGAAGCTCGTGCTCATTCCAAGCAGTTCATCATGCCCGAGACTCTCAGCTACATTTGTCCCTTCTGTGCCCGCGAAGTCCGCGTGGGCGCTCCGTGTCCCGGCTGTGAGAAAAAACCCCCAAAACCCGGCAAGAAATCCTGGGAGCAGGACAAATCCGCCGACGGCCTCGACCTGCCCGACGACGACTTCGATTACGACGCCTTCTGCGCCCGCGAGTTTGGCAAGGCGCCACACCGCGCGCTCGGCATCAAGTGGTATTGGTGGCTGCTAGGCGTCGCGGTCCTGGGTGGCATGATCGCCAGTGTCTTGATGCTCGGATGAGCCGGGTTGCAAGGTGAGGTTTTTATGAGTGTTTGTTTTTTTCAGTAACGCGGATTTCGACGCGCCACCGCGGCGCTTATTCAGGATGAACCCGCGGATTTTTTCCGGATCTGCGGGGCGATGTCGTTTCTCGGGTTTGACCTTTGGGGTTTGCTTCGCTAGGGATTGCGGCAGTTCCCCATGATTCGCGAAATCGTCCAATACGGCCACCCTGTCCTTCGTCAACGCTGCCGTCCCGTGACGGAGGTGGATGACAAGATTATCGAACTCGTCGGCGACATGCTCGACACGATGGTCGCGGCGAACGGCGTGGGACTCGCCGCGCCCCAGGTGGGCGAGGATTTGCGGCTGGCGGTGGTCGATGTCTCCCACGATCCCGAATGCGTTTCCTTCCTCAAGGTGAACGGCGAGGAGGTGGGGGTTTTGGACATCATGCCGCTGATTTTCATCAATCCGGAGCTGGCGTTCGGCCAAGCCAAGGAGTTCGGGATGGAGGGCTGTCTGAGCATCCGCAACATCCGCGCCGAGGTGCGCCGCCCGGAAGCGGTGAAGGCGACGCTGCCCCAACTCGACGGCTCGGTGCTGGTGGTCGAGACCGACGGCTTGCTCGCGCGGGCCTTGCAGCACGAAATCGACCACCTCAACGGGGTGTTGTTCGTGGACCGGTTGCCGGCGGTTGCCAAGGTTTCGATGAAAAACCGGCTCAGGCGGTTGCTGGAGGAAAACGCGGAAAGTTGAAGGTTTTTACGGTGAAGCTCGACTTTCCGCCGGGATTGGTTTTTTTTCCTGACGTGATCAGGCGCGCCAAGTTTGCCTTTTCTCCAACCATCACTCCGAATTTGAAATGAGCACGACCCGAGGAATTTTCGAAAGTTTTCCAAACCAGCCGGCCACCCGTCAGGATTCGCCGTTTGCCGTGGCCCAAGAACCGGCAGCTGCCAGTCCCTTCGTGGCGTCGGCCCGTCAGTTTTCTCCTTTCACGCTCGGTGACGAGACCCGCGACTCCCAGCCTTTCGAGCAGGAACATTCGATCCGTCTGTTGGATCGCCGGACAGCGGAATCGCCATTTCAAATCGCCGAGCCAATGGAGGCCTTCGGGTTCGAGGCGCCCGCCAAGGCTTATTCCGAAGCGCCTTTCGCGGTCCCGGCCGCCCCGGTACCCGCAGTGATTTCGCCGTTTTTGGTCGCTCCGCAGCAAGCCGTCGCTTCGCCGTTTGCCGCCGACCTGCAGCGCGGGCCATCGCCATTGATGCAGGCCGCCAACGCGGCTTTCTGCAACTTGCAGGAAGCGCCGGCCTCTCCGGTGCCGCAAGCTTTTGCCCAGCCCGCGCAGGCGTTCGCGCAGCCTGTTCCGGCGGCGGCTGCCTCGGCTCGCCAAGCGGCCCCGGCCGCGCAGGCGCCTTTGGACGCCTCCCAGTCGGATTTCTTCTCGATCCGCCAGATCGAACTGCGCGCGATTTTCGGTGTGGATCGCGAAATGAATCCCGAAGAAATCCTCCAGCGTTCGCGCGCGCTTCCCGGCATGCGCAACATCGCCCGCCTCAGTCCGCAGGACATCACGGCGGTCGATGCGCTCAAGCAGTTGCTCCCGAATCTCGGCTTTGGCGGCGGCGGTCTTAAACTTTACTCCGGCTCCATCCCGCTTGAATTCATCCGCGAGGGACCGGTCATTCTCGCCGTGCAAACCGACGGCGGATTCGCCCCCGGCGTGCGTGAAACGCTGATCCTGGTGGCCCGCGAGCTCGGCCGGCTTTCCTGAGGTTACTTCCGCTTGCGGCGCTTCGGCTTTTCCTTGGCGGCGTAGCGGGATTCCTTGCGCTTCGGCGCGGGGCCCACTTTGGCGGCGGGCTTGGTGTGCGGCTTGCCGTGTTTTTTGGCGATCACCGGGCGCTGCTGCGCGGCGACGTGGGTGCCCTCGCTGGTCGGTTTGCCGGCCACGGCGAAGTCCACGAAGCGCTTGTCAAAGTCGATGTTGATGACCCGCAGCGGGATGCGCATGCCGAGCTGGATGACTTTTCCATCCATCGACACCCAGGCCATCCGGTGCGCCTCGAACCGCCAGCGGCCGTCTGGCAGATCCTCGCGCTTGACCACGCCGCGGACGCCCATGTCCGGGATTTCCACCATCAGGCCCATCGGCCGGACGTCGGTGATGAGGCCGTCGAAAACCGGCGGCTTGTCCGAGCTGGCGACGCGGTCGAGATACTCCAACAGCTTGATCTGTTTGGTCTCGCTCTCGGCGTCGGACGAGGTGCGCTCGGTGTCGGAAATGTGGCGGGAAATCTCGCGCAAATCGGCTTGCGACGGCGTCCGGTCGTGCGGCTTCGGCGGGTTTTCCAACAGCGGCTGCAAGGCGCGGTGGACGATGAGATCGGCGTAACGGCGGATGGGGCTGGTGAAGTGGCAGTAGTCGCCCTTCGCTAGGCCATAGTGGCCGATGGGTTCGGCGGAATAGACGGCGCGCTTGAGGCTTTTCAGTAGGCCTAACTTGATCACGTGCTCCTCCGGGGTGCCTTTGGATTCATCCAACAGCTTTTGGATGTGCGCGCGGTTCGTCAGGTCGCCGGGGCGGTAGCCGTGGGCTTTCGCGGTCTCGGTGTAGTCGAGCAGGCGCGACGGATCGGGATCTTCGTGGATCCGATAGACGGCGGGCTTCATGCGCTCGCGGAGAATTTTCGCGACCGCTTCATTCGCTGCTAACATGCATTCCTCGACGAGTTGGTGGCTCTCGGTGTGGATGACTGGCTCGGCGACTTCGGCGCGGCCCTGGTCGTCGAGGCGGATCTTGATTTCCGGCATTTCCAGATCGAGCGCACCTTGGGCGAAGCGGCGGGCGCGCATGGCGGAGGCGAGCGCCCACGCTTCCTTGACCATCCCGACGAGTGCCGGATCGCAGCGAGCCGGCGCGGGTTTGCCGTCGAGAATCGCTTGCGCCTGTTCGTAGGAAAGCTTGGCGCGGCTGTGGATGACGGCGTCGATGAATTTCGCTTTGCGGATCTCGCCGTCCTCGGCAATTTCCAACAGCGCGCATTTCGTCAGGCGGTCCACGTTAGGCACGAGCGAGCAAATCCCGTTGCTCAGCTCGGTGGGCAGCATCGGCAGCACGCGATCTACCAGATACGTGGAATTCCCGCGCTCGATGGCCTCCTGGTCCATCGGGCTGCCCGGCTTGATGTAGTGGGAAACGTCGGCAATGTGGACGGCGAGCGTCCAGCCGCGCGCGGATTTCTCCACCCAGATCGCGTCGTCGTGGTCCTTCGCGTCGGCAGGGTCGATGGTGATGACGAGCTTGTCGCGCCAGTCCTTGCGGCGGGCGATTTCCGAGGCCTCGGGCTCCTCCGGCACGCCGCGGGCTTCTGCCAGCACGTGGTCAGGAAACGAGGTCCGCAGGCCGTAGCGGTGGATCACCGAAATCATGTCCACGCCCGGATCGCCCGGCCAGCCGAGCACCTCGATGACCCGGCCGCGCGGCGTCGCGTTGCGGTCGGTCCAGTCCGCTAGATCGACTACGACCAGTTGCCCCGGCATCGCGGTGGTGTCGCCGATGACGTCGATGCGGCCCTCGATGGCTTTGTCGTCGCACTCGACCCAGCTGAAGTTACCCATCGCTTTGAAGATCCCGACGAGCCGGCCGGAGCGGCGGGCGAGGACTTCTTCGACCCGGCCTTTGATTTCCTCGGTCGGTTCCGGGGTGAATTCGCTGCGGGTGCGGAACGGGCGGGCGACCGGCTTGACGATGGAAACGAGGACGCGGTCGCCGTCGAGCGAGGTCGAGACGTTGCGGCGGTCGATGAGAATGCGCGAGTGGAGGGTGAAGTCGATGCCGGTGGCGATGTTGTGCTCGTCGGTGATCTCGGGGAAGAAGAACGCGTGGCCTTTCGGGTGGAACTTGAGGACGCCGGTGAGCTGGTTTTTCGGCGCGTCGGGGATCTGGTAACAGCCCTTTTTCCCCTCGCGGATGAGGCCCTCTTTGACCAGCGCGTCGAGGGTGTTGCGCAATTCCGTGACGCGGGTGCCGGGGAGTTTGAGGCCGCGGGAGAGTTGGGACTTGGAGAGCGGGTTTCCTTTTGCGGAGCGGAGGGCGTCGAGAACGGAATCTCGCAGATTTATGCCGGACATGGCGGAAGTTTGCTATCTGTCGGCCTGTCCCGCAACGGCAAAGGCGGGGCGGAGGCTGGATTATCCGTTTTTGAGCCGCGATTTCCAGTAATCCGGATGGCGACTGGTGTGCATGACGGCAAGAATTTGCACCATTTCGTCTTTTACACGGTAGATCACCACATAGGGAAATCTGTCTGCTTTTACCCTGCGGCACTCGCGATAGAAGCAACGCGGCATCAACGGATTGTTTGAAATGCGCGCCGTGCTTGCTTCGATTTGGCCAGCGAAACGATCTCCTAATTGATCGACTTGTCCATCGTAGTAATGTGCGGCGTCGCGAAACTCTGCCAGCGCATCCCGATGCCAGTCTAAAATCATGATCCTTGGCTTGCTCTCAACTCCCGATTCTTGGCGAGACTTGCGCGGACACTTGCCATCACTTCGGCATGAGGAATCATCACGGCTTTCCCTTCGTCGATTTCTTGGAGGCGACGATCCAGTTCATCCTTCCACTCCGGACTGACATCGTCGTCGTCATCGAGGCTCTCAAGTAGGCGTGAGGCGAGACGTGAACGGTCTTCGATGGGAAGATGCAGCGCATCGTCTTTCACTTGTTCGTAGGAGATGGTGGCAGGAACCATGGTGGGAACCCTAGCACGGAGGGCCCGTTTGGCGAGCTTGGATTTCCAGATGGAGACGATGAGAAGGCGGAGAGAAAAAAGATTGCGGGCGGCAAAATGCGAAATAAAGTATGCACCATGTGACTGCGGGGGCGATTGAGGCATTGTCAGCCCCCAAAATCTCGTATTTGCTCCGCGCCAGTGAAATTCAACACCCATCCCATCATGAAAACCCAACAACTCCGCCGTAAGAACGGCTTCACCCTGGTCGAACTTCTCGTGGTCATCACCATCATCGCAGTGCTCGCCGGGGCGGCCGCGCCAATGGCGATGAGTGCGATCCAGAAGGCGAAAAGGATGAGAGCTCTCAACAACTGCGTCGCCATCGCATCCGCAGTCAGTAACTACTACACCGAATATGGCGCCATGCCGAAAGACGACATGAGCGCGGACACCAAGGTGGATACGAAAACCGACATCGATTTTCTCAATGTTTTGCTCGGCACCGCAACCGGCTCCACTCCTCTAAACACGCGGGCGATCAAATTTCTCAACGTCGAGGAAGGTAAGGGAAACAAGGATGGTCTCATGTATGCTTCGGGTTCCGCCGGCACGATCACAGGCTTGTATGACCCGTGGGGCGGCTGGTATTTCGTCATGCTGGACGGCGATTATGACGAGAAAATCGAAGTCCAGCCAGCCGCGGCCGGTGGGGCCACGACCCTCCACGGGCGCCGGGTCGCAGTCTGGAGCAACGGCGCGGACGCCGTCAGCGGCACCGGCGGCAAGGTCGCGGACGACGTGAAGACCTGGAAATAAAGTTTCGCTCACCCAACAGATCCCAAACCCAGGGACCCCGTCCAGCTCCGGCTGTGGCGGGGTTTTTCGTGCCGGGGGATCACAGTTCTAACTTTCCGCCAGCCAGGCGTCGATGCCGCCGCTCACGTTCTTGACGCGGGTGAATCCGCTTTCTAGCAGCAGTTGGACCGCCTTGGCGGAGCGCCCGCCGGCTTTGCAGTGGACGAGGATCTCGCGATCCCGCGGCAGGCCAGCCAGCTCGTCCGGCAGGGTTTTCAGCGGAATCAAACGCGCGCCTTCGATGCGGGCGACGGCGTGCTCGTCCGGCTCGCGGACGTCGATGAGGAGGCCTTCGAAATTGCCGATTAGAATGGCGCGGAGTTCGGTGGTGGTGATGGATTCCATGTCTTCGTGAGTGAGGGTGCAGGTGGCTGGGGCGGTGGTTTCCGGATTGGAAACGCTGTGGATTTCGGGGTGGTCGCCGCAGAGCCGGCACTGCGGGTCGCGGTTGAGCTTGAGAGTTCGGAACGTGCTGCCGAGCGCGTCATAACAGGTGAGCTTGCCGAGCGGCACGCTGCCGATTCCGAGAATGAGCTTGAGCGTCTCCATCGCCTGCAAGGAGCCGATGATGCCGGGCAGCACGCCCAACACGCCGGCCTCCTGACAGGACGGCACGCTGCCCGCCGCCGGCATCTCCGGTAACAGGCAGCGGTAGCACGGCCCGCCGAGGCGCGGCGCGAACACGCCGGTCTGGCCTTCGAAGCGGTGGATCGCGCCATAAACGAGGGGTTTTCCGAGCAGGAAAGCGGTGTCGTTGGTAAGAAAACGGGTGGGGAAATTGTCCGAGCCATCGACGAGGATGTCGTAGGAACCGGCGATCTCCAACGCGTTTTCCGGGCTGAATCGCACCGGGTGGAGTTCGACCCGGACGTGGGGATTCACCTCGCGCAGGCGGGCGGCGGCGCTTTCGAGTTTCGGTTTCCCGAGCCAGGATTCGCCGTGGAGGATTTGCCGCTGGAGATTGGAGGCGTCCACCACGTCGGCATCGACCAGCCCCAGCGTGCCGACTCCGGCGGCGGCCAGATAGAGCGCGGCGGGCGAGCCCAGCGCGCCGGCGCCGACGAGCAGGACCGCCGCGTTTTTCAGCCGCAACTGCCCGGCCTCGCCGACGGCGGGAATGAGCAGGTGGCGCGAGTAGCGGAGAAGCTCCGCTGGTGAAAGTCCGTCTGGCATGGCGGCGCAAGCTTGCAGCCGATTGGCCAGCGGTCAAAGCCGGAAAACCAACTTGCGGAGCTGCGATTCGTGGTAAATTCCTGTCATGTCTGAAGTTCTCTCCTCCTTTTTTCTCAAGCCCGGAGCTTGTTTTACGCCGGTCAGTTCGACGACTCGCGGCCGCGCGGCGGCCAACAAGCCCACGGCGGCGACCTCCGCGAGGCGGTGCGACGGATGTTGGCCGGTGAAGCGCCGCTCGCGCGTCCCTACCCGAGCAGCGGCTGCAACATCAAGTGGAAGCCCGCCCCGGTCCTGACCGGACCTTGACCCGCCGGAGGATAAGCGCTCTTGCCAGATGCCCGGCGGACGTGGATAGAGTGGCCGCGCATGGAGGCTTCCGACGGATCGAGCAAAATACCCTCCGGGTTGAACGTGTGCCGGCAGGTGCTCCACCCGCTGCTCGCGCTGGTGGCCGGGGTTTGCTTGTTGGTCGTGGTCGGCTGGACCGGGGAGGTGACGGCTTGGCAGCACCGGTGGACGGTTCTCATCGGGATCGTCTTCGCCCTTGAGCGCGGCTGGAGTTTCTGGAAGCCCCAAACGAAGCGCAGGGAGCGGCACAAACCGGTCTTCCGCGCAGTGCTGCCGGTGTTGGTTTTCTGTGTGTCGGTGGCCTTGCTTTCGGAGGCTGGCAGGAAATCGCTGGGCGGGCATCTCTTCGTGCAAGCGGCGGTGCTGGCCTCCGGGCTGGCCTTGGTCATTTCCCACCAGAAGCGGTTCACAAAGCGGGCATTCCATCCCGGCCTGGTGCTCATCGCGTCGTTTTTGTTTCTCGTCTTGAGCGGGGCGCTGTTGCTGAAAATGCCGCTCTGCACGGTGCCCGGCTACACCTGCTCGTGGCTGGACGCCTTTTTCACCAGCACCAGCGCGGTCTGCGTGACCGGGCTGTCGGTGCAGAACACGGCGATGTTTTTCACCACCACGGGGCAGGTCGTGATTTTGTTACTGATCCAGATCGGCGGGCTGGGAATCATGACGCTGACGTTTTTCGCGGCGGTGGTTTTGTTCGAGGGGCTCTCGCTGCACGACCGGCTGCTGCTGGGGAAAATGATCCAGGAAAACCGCCTCGCGCGGATCGGCGAGACCTTGAAGTTCATCGTCCTCATGACGCTCGTCTGCGAGGGCGCGGGCGCGGTGATTCTGTTTTTGAACATGGAGGCGATCCCGCAAATCCCGACGCGGCTCTATCATGCGGTTTTCCATGCCGTCTCCGCCTTCTGCAACGCCGGATTCTCCACCCTGCCGGACAACCTGGCCAGCGGCGTGCTCCGAGGAAACTGGATCTGGCAGGTCGTCATCATGGTGCTCATCGTCATCGGCGGACTGGGCGCGCTGGCGAACGAGGACCTGTCATTCTGGGCGGTGGCGAAAATCAAACGGCGCATCAAAAAGGAAGGCCCGCACCGCCGCCTGCGGGTCCACACCCGGCTGGTGCTGGTGACGACGGCGGCGCTCATCCTGCTAGGCGCGGCGGCGATTTTTGCCAGCGAGTTCCATCTCTGGAAAGGCCCGGAAAACGGCGGGCGGGTCCTCACCGCGTTCTTCCACTCTGTCACCGCGCGGACCGCGGGATTCAACACCGTTTCCATGTCGCAAATCGGGCCGCTGACCGCGCAGGTGTTGATGATTCTGATGGTCATCGGCGGCTCGCCCGGCGGCACGGCGGGCGGTCTCCGCACCACCGTCGCGGCGGTCGGCCTGGTCCACCTGTGGCGGCAACTGCGGATGGGGCCGCGCGGCATCGTCTTCTTCAACCGCTCGATCTCCCCGGAGGCGGGCTCACAGGCGCTCGGCCTGATTTTCCTCACCGGCATCTGGCTGACGTGCAATTTCATCATCCTCGAAATCCTCCAGTCCGGCAGCGGCGTCCCGGAGACGGCCTTGCTGTTCGAGTTGATCAGCGCGTTCGGCACCGTCGGCCTCTCGCTCGATCTAACACCAACGCTCGCCCCCGCCGCGAAGACCTTGCTGATCGTGAACATGTTCGTCGGCCGGATCGGCCTGCTCACGGTCATGGCCACTCTCATCAAACAGGATTCCCGCCCCGCTTCCGGCAAACCCAAAGAAGAAATCATCCTCACCTGAACCCGCCCACCTCATGAAATTCTGCATCATCGGCCTCGGATGTTTCGGCACCCACCTCGCCCGCCAGCTCAGCCGCGACGGCCATGAAATCATCGCCGTGGACAACGACCCCGCCCACATCCACGCGCTCAAGGACGAGATCGAGTATCTCATCCAGGCGGATTGCACGGACATCGACGCGTTCCATGAAATCCCGATCGACGCCTGCGATGTCGTCATCGTCGCGATCGGCAAGGATTTCGAAGCGTCCCTGTCAGTCGCCTCGAACATCCAACAGCTCGGAGCCAAACGCATCATCAGCCGCATCGTCAATCCGCTCCACGGGCGGATCTTGAAATTGCTGAAAATCGACGAGCTGCTGATCCCGGAAGCGATGGCCGCCGCGTGGCTCGCGCGCTCGCTCAACACGCCCGACGTCATCGACCGGCTGGAGCTCGGCAGCGGTTATGAAATCGCGCAGATCCTCGTCCCGCAGGCGCTCGTGGGGGTGGCCCTGCAGGATGTGGAGCTCCGCAGCCGCTACAATTTGAACCTCGTCACCATCGGCAAAGGCCGCGGGACCGCCACGCTCAGCTCCACCCGCCACCCGATCGGCAAGGTGCTCGGCATCCCGCAGCCGGCGCGGGCATTCGAGCCGGACGACGTGCTCGTGCTCTTCGGCCTGGCGAAAGACGTCCGCCGGATGATGGCGGATTACGGCGTGAAAGCGTGACTTTCAGCGCTCGAGGATCTCGACTTCGTAGCCGTCTGGATCGGTGACGAAGGCCATCTTCCGGCCGCCGGCCGAGAATTTCTCGCGCCAGGCGGAGGGCCAGATTTCGATGCCGGCTTGTTCAAGCTGGTCGCAATAGGCGATGATGTCCGGCACGCCGAGCGCGGTGTGCATCAGGTCTTCCGGGCAGGTCGTCTTGTAGTTTTCCGACCAGGTCAGCTCGAGAAACACGTCGTTGCCGGGGAGTTCGAGAAAGGCGAGCTGGTTGCCCTCGGGAGAAGTCCTGCGCTCCCTTTCGGTGTAGCCGAGTTTCTGGTAGAAAGCGATGGACGTGTCGAGGTCTTGGACGCGGATGCGGGTGTGGAGAAAGCGGATCATGGCGCGGCGACTCTGGATGAAAACGACGGCTTTGCCAAACGACGATTTTCCGCGGGCAGGATGCATCTTTACAACAGCCCGCC
Source organism: Luteolibacter sp. (assembly GCF_058122085.1). NCBI lineage: Bacteria > Pseudomonadati > Verrucomicrobiota > Verrucomicrobiia > Verrucomicrobiales > Verrucomicrobiaceae > Luteolibacter > Luteolibacter sp. Next base: position 20,240 of record NZ_JBIKBQ010000059.1, read on the forward strand.
GCGGGTGGTATGGATGGAACGCCATGAAAACCATCGTCGCCGCAGTTGATTTCTCCAACGCCACGCCCGGAGTGGTCAAAATCGCCACCGAGCTGGCCAAATCCTTTGGCGCTGACCTGGAATTGTTCCACGTCATCGAGCCGGAGCCGAGTTACACCGCTTACGGATTCACGCCGGATGAGTTTCCCGCGATGAACGCCTTCCAGGAGGAATCGAGGCGCCGGGCGGCTCTCAAGCTGGAGGAGCTCCTCGCCGCGGTCCGCGTGGACCTGCCCGAGGCCACCTCCCGGATGGCCGAGGGCAGTCCGCTCCACTCGCTGCTAGAACGCGTCAAGGAGGGCGGCGCGGACTTCGTCGTGGTCGGCTCGCACGGCCACGGGGCCATCGCCGCGCTGCTTCTCGGCAGCGTCGCGGAAGGACTGGCCCGCAAGGCCACCGTGCCGACGCTCATCGTGCCGGCTGGTCCGGAGTAGGTTCACGTCAAACCAGTCCGTCCTTGCGGGCTTGTTTCCAATAGGCGTATTCCGAGCGGTTGAAATCGATATACTCGGGTGATAGATCGCTCGAATACATGACATAGTCCGCGTCGCCCTGGTTGAGGTTGATGACGATTTCAAACTCGGGATGGGAAACCGCTTCGCGCAGCTCGTCCATCGGTGTGTCCGCCTGCAGGCCGCCGATGCAGGCCGCCTTGCCGCCGATGTGGATGTCCACAAGCTCCTCGCGGATGCGGGCGCGAGAGTAGCCGACGGCGTGGATGATGCGGCCCCAGTTAGGATCGCCGCCGTTCCACGAGGACTTGACCAGCGCGGACTTGCAGACGGCTTCGGCGACTTTTTTCGCATCCTGATAGGTGCGCGCGCCTTCGATTTTCACAGTGACGAATTTCGTGACGCGCTCGCCGTCGCGGACGACGGCTTTGGCGAGCTCGAGCATCAGCCAGTTGAGGGCTTTGCGGAACAATTTGCAGTTGCTGCTGTTGCGGCGGATGGAAGGCATCCGCGACGCGCCGTTGGCGAGGACGATGACCGTGTCGTTGGTGGACATGTCGCCGTCGATGGTGATGCGGTTGAAGCTGTCCTCGACGCATTCGAGCACGGCCTTGCGGAGACATTCGGAGGAAATGCTGGCATCCGTGGTGATGAAGCAAAGCATGGTGGCCATGCTCGGTGAAATCATTCCGGCACCTTTGACGCAGCCGCCGATGCGCACGCGGTGCTCGCCGAGGTCGAAGGAAATGGCGATTTCCTTGGCATGGGTGTCGCTGGTGATGATGGCGGCGGCGACGTCGGAGCCGTTTTTCGGGCCGAGGCAGTCGATGAGTTCGTCGTATTTCGGCTCGAAGCGCATCATCGGCATCGGCAGGCCGATCACGCCGGTGGAGGCGACGCCGATTTCCGAACGCTTGAGTTTGAGCGGCTCGGCCACTGCGTCGCACATCGAGTTGGCGTCGCGGATGCCTTGCACGCCGGTGCAGGCATTGGCGTTGCCGGAGTTGGCGATGATGGCGCGGAGCTCGCCCTTGCGGAGGTGGGTCTGGGAGACGCGGACGGGCGCGGCCTTGACCCGGTTAGTCGTGAAGGTGCCGGCCGAGGTGCAGGGTTTCTCGGAGTAGATGAGCGCGAGGTCGAGGCGCTTGCTATCAGGATTCTTGATGCCGCAGCTCACGGCGCTGGTGAGAAATCCTTGGGGCGCGCCGACGCCGCCTTTGATGCGGGAAAATGGGAAGTCCATGAGATAAGAAGGGAAACAGCGGCGGAGACTGGGCAGCGCTCAGAAATTTTGCAATCCATCAATCGGGCTCAGGCCGAACATCAGGTTGAAACACTGTACGGCCTGCCCGCCCGCGCCTTTGCCGAGGTTGTCCTCGGCGCTCATCAGGATGACGCGGCCGGTGCGCGGGTCGTGCTGCCAGCCGATGTCGATGAAGTTGGTGCGGGTGACGTTTTTCGTGTCCGCGCAGCCGCCGCGGCCGAGGAGACGGACGAAATTCGCGTCACTGTAGGCCGCTTCGAGTGCGGCACCGATGGTGTCGGGAGTCACGTCATCGCGGAGCTTGGCGGTGGTGGTGGTGACGATGCCGGAGTTCACCGGGATCAGGTGCGGGATGAAAGTGATGGTGACTTTTTCCCCGGCCGCGAGGCTGAGTTCCTGTTCGATTTCCGAAAGATGGCGGTGCTTGGGCACGCCGTAGGCGCGGGCGCTTTCGTTGCACTCGCAGAACAGCAGGCTGAGGTCGGCCTTGCGCCCGGCCCCGCTGACGCCGCTCATCGAGTTGGCGACGATGGTGTCCGGATCGATCAAATTTTCACGCAACAGCGGCAGCAAGGGCAGCAGGATGCTCGTCGGATAACACCCCGGCGCGGCGATCAAACGCGCCGCCTGGATTTCCGCCGTGCGGATCTCCGGCAAGCCGTAAACCGCCTCCGCCAGCAAGTCCGGCGCGGGATGCGGGTGGTCGTAAAATTCCTCGTAAACGGCCGCATCGCGCAGCCGGAAATCCGCGCTCAGATCGATCACCTTCAGCCCGCGCTCCAGCAAGGCGCGGGCGATTTCCGCCGCCACTCCATGCGGCAGCGCGAGGAACGCCACCTGCGCACCCGTGGCCGCGATGGCGTCCGGGTCAGGCTCCATGAACGCAAGCTCCGCGCCCGCCGCCTTGCGGAATCGGGGAAACACCGCCGCCAGCGATTTCCCCGCCTCCTGCCGCGAAGTGGCGGCGACGAGTTCCACGCCCGGATGGACGAGTAACAAGCGGAGCAATTCCATCCCGGTGTAGCCGCTGGCTCCGACGATGGCGGTTTTGATGCGATTCATGCGGGGGAAATCTCATGATTTTACGTGCTTGCCAATCCGCATTTCGCCTGTTTCCTTCGCCACCCGTTCACGAAACGGGCTGTAGCGCAGTCTGGTAGCGCACCTGCCTGGGGGGCAGGGGGTCGTGGGTTCGAATCCCGCCAGCCCGACCATCTCATTATCAATGAGTTGGATTATTGGAGAGCGTCTTTTATACTCTGGCTTATACCAGCGGCGAACCGGTGGCCTCCTTCTCACTGGAGACGCAACTGGTCTGATGACAGCAGGGATCTGCTCCGACTTTGCAGCGCTCCGACCTGCTCAATAATCATCGCTCCGGTCGTAGGGCACGTAGCCTTTCGGGCGGTCGCGTGGATCTTCGGCAGGCTCCGGGGTGAAGAAGCCGCCAAAAGCCATGCTGAGGTAGATGAGCACGAATACGGTGACGAACAATTCACCCGGCGCTTGATCAGCCCCGCCCTGTTCTGCGGTGCCATTGCGGGAGACGGCATCCACAAACCAGAAAACGATCCACGCGCCGAATGTTGCTACGAACAACCCGCCGATCGTCTGGCCGATGGTGTGAATGAGGCTGAAGTCCTCGAAATCACCGTCACCGACCTTTGCGCCGAGCAGGCCGATGACGAAGGCTCCGCCAACAATCGTAGGCCAGAGACGGACCGTATGCCGGAAAACTTCGTCAACCGACAGGACGTCCACCTTGAACGCCGTCCGGCATGACCGGACGGCGTTGCAAGAGGCAACGGGGACGGAAGAACTTACTTCTCGATCTTTTCGGCGGGCTTTTCCTCACCCTTCGCGGCGGCTTTCGCTTTCTCGATCTCGGGCTTCCAGTATTCCTCGTTCATGCGAGCGCCTCTGCCTCCCGGCGCGGCGGCTATGGTTTCCTCGAGGGCTTTCATGGCGTCGTCGAACTTCTTCATGCTGAAGAGGACCGTTATCTTGTTGGAGACAACCTGCGACTTGCTCTCGCCTTCAAAATCACCTGAGGCAGCCGCCTTATCGATGAAGGCGAGGGCGCCTGCCATGTCCTTCTTCTCCCAGAAGCCGGCGAGCTCGGTTTGGAAATCTTCTAACTTGGCCTTGGTCGCGAGCTTCTTGCCGTAGCCGGTCTCGTCTTTCGGGTCGGCTGCCTTGATTTGGTCAACCACGTCCGGGTAGCACCTCGCGACGGCGAGGTCTTGCAACTTCATGGCCGATATGGCATCGAGGGCGGCGACCAGAACCTTGGCCTTGGCCAGCCCTTCCAACTTGGCGGCTTCGGCAAAGGACTTGTCACGGACGTCCTTCTTGGCGCGGAGCTCGTCGAGGTGGGTGACGTATTTTTCAGGGCCGCCCTTTTGGAAGCCGGTTTTGGCGTAGGGCCTGCCCTCGGCGTCGCAGAGCAGGATGGTGGGGAAGCCGGTGATGG
>NZ_JBIKBQ010000060.1:0-24147 GCF_058122085.1 Luteolibacter sp.
ACGAATTTGAACCGCAGAGGTGCAAAGGGACGACGGGGTTTTGAGGATGGGATGAAGCGAAACGCGGAGTTGCGGAGGGAGAGGCGGAGCGGCGGGTGATGGTGAGGGGCGCAGGCGATATGGTTGCGGGGAAATAAGGGGACGCGGGGTGGGGAGTTAGGAATGTGTGGCGGCTGCCCCAGCCGGCATCCGACGCTCCGCTCCCGGCTGAGACAGCCGGGACACATTCACAGTCAAATCTTGATCCTTCGCCCGGATGGCTGGATGTTCGGCGCGTGCCTGCCCCGATCCCCGAAACTCCGCCTGCGGGCATCGCCTTGTTCGATCTTGACGGCACCTTGATCGCCTGGGACTGCCAGTTGTTATTCCGGCATTTCGTGGTCCGCCGCGAGCCGTGGCGGGGGATTTTCCTGCCGGTGTTCCTGGCGTTCCTGCCGCTGGCGGGACTGCTGCAGGCCGCCGGGATGAAGCGGGTTTTCCTCAGCTACTTGTGGCTGATGGACCGCGAAACCTTGGCCGAATACTCGCGGGAATTCGCGGTTTCCCTGATGCCGGCGATCTATCCGGAACTGCGCGGAAAGCTGGAACGCCACCGCGCCGCCGGCCATGTCCTGATCCTCGCCTCCGCCAGCCCGGAGTTTTACGCAGCGGAGATCGGCCGCGAGCTCGGCTTCCATCTCACGCTCGGCACGCCCGTCGAACTGGGCGCGTTTTTCCCGGATTTGGAAAATAATAAGGGCGCGGCGAAGGTGGAGCGCTTGAAGGAATTGCTGCCCGCGTCGTATTTCGAAAACGGCAAGTTGCGCCGTTGCCATGGCTACACCGACAGCTGCGCGGACCTGCCGATGCTCACGCTTTGCGACTCCGTCACCGTCGTCAATCCATCGTCCCGGCTCACCGCCCTCGCGGAAGAATCCGGCTGGGAAATCGTCCGCCCGGAGCGCCCGTGGAAGTCGCGGGTCGGGTTTGCCCGCCGCGCCCTCGCGCTGCTCCTCGGCATCGGTCAGAGTTCGACTTGAAAGAAATCCCGCATGACCTCCCGGTAGACGTCGCGCTTGAAGGCGGGCAGCCAGTCGAGATCGAACTCCACTGGCAGAATCCAGCGGTAGGCGCGGAATTCCCGCTGCTTTTGGCGCACGTTCACCTGCGGCGCGTCCGGCTTCAGATGGCAGAGGAAATAGGTTTGTTCCTGGCCGTGACTGCCGTGCTTGCGGAGTTTTTTCCCGCGCGCGCCCTGCGGATAAAGGTAGCGGTAGCCTTCGCGGCGGTCGATCACCTCGTAGTGTTTGGCCTCCAAGCCGACTTCCTCGCGGACCTCGCGGAACAGCGCTTCTTCGGGAGTTTCGCCCGCATCGACTCCACCTTGTGGAAATTGCCAGGCGCCCGGAATCGTCCAGCGCTCGCAAATCAACAGGTTGCCCGCTGAATTCACGACCAATGCGGCGACATTTGGACGGTAACGAACCATGGCTTTTTAGATGCCGTTTCAACCCCCGCGTGACAATCCTTAACTTTCCCGGATCTTGGCTGAGGCTTGATTGACCCGTCCCGGCAGATCCCGCGCTAACAACTTCCGCATCCCAATTCCTCGCTCGACCTCGTCGAGTTCGTGGGCTATTGGATGGCTCAGTGAAAAACGTCGTCACTATCGAGCCTGATCACGCTTCCGAGCACGATCAGCTGGTGCACGAAGCGCCGCCCCCACGTCGCTGGTCGCTGCCGGAGGTGCGGATCGTCGTGATCTATTTCATCGCCGCGAGCCTCTGGATCGTGGGTTCCGACCTGGTCCTGAGCAAGTCCCCGGTGGACGTGACCGAGTCCGGTTTCGTCCAGACGCTCAAGGGTCTCAATTTCGTCATCACCACCGCCATTCTGTTATTCCTGGTGCTGCGTCATGCTTACAGCGGATGGCGGCGTGCCGAGCTGGAGCGTATCGCGGTGATCGACCAAGCCCGCGAGAAATTCCGCAAGCTCTCCTCCCACGTGCAGTCGCTGCGGGAAAAAGACCGGACCTGGATCGCCCGTGAAATCCACGACGAGCTCGGGCAGCTGCTCACCGGCATCCAGATGCAGCTGCGCTTGATCGAAAACCGGCTCGAAGAACGCGAGGAGCGCGCTTTGAACCCGGTCATCGACAAGCTGGTGGAGACATCGAACCTGGTCGATGCCACGATCGCCTCGGTCCAGCGGATTTCCGCCGGCTTGCGGCCGAGCGCCTTGGACCATCTGGGGCTCGCCGCCGCCCTGACGGAGGAGGCCGAGCAGTTTTCCAGCCGCACGGGCATTCCTTGTTCCATCTCGATCACGAACGTCCCGCCGATGCTCCCGCCCGAGGTTTCCACCACGGTGTTCCGGATTTTCCAGGAAGCCCTGACCAACGTCGCCCGTCACGCGGAAGCCCGGAAAGTCGATGCGGCCATCTCCGTTAGCGATCAAGGGCTCATGCTGGTGGTCCATGACGACGGCAAGGGCATCGACCCGTCAGTCGTCGAAAACCCGAGATCCCTCGGCTTGATCGGGATGCTCGAGCGGGCGGAAAACGTCGGCGGCCAAGTGGTTTTCGCCCGCCATCCGGAAAAGGGAACCGTGGTGACCCTCACCCTGCCTTTGTCGGCCAACGCCAACTCCGATTTGCGCCATGAAAATCCTGATCATTGATGATCACGCCATCGTGAGACGCGGAATGGCTTCCTTGTTGCAGGAGCATTTCAAGGGCGTGGAAATCGGCGAGGCGGAGGATGCCAAAACCGGCCTTGCGGCGGTGATGAAACAGCCTTGGGATTTGGCGATGGTGGACATCAACATGCCCGGCCGCAACGGGCTCGAGCTCATCCAGGACCTCAGGGTCGAGAAGCCGGCATTGCCCGTCCTCGTCATCAGCAGCCATTTGGAAAAGGACTACGCCCTGCGCGCCCTGAAGTCGGGGGCCGCCGGCTACGTCTCCAAACAAAGCGCGGCGGACGTGTTGGTGACGGCGGTCCAGCGGGTTTTATCCGGTCGCCGCTACATCAGCCCTGCGCTGGCCGAGCAACTGGCAGGCGCGCTCGCCGGCGAATCCGCCGCCACCTCCCACGAAGCCCTTTCCAACCGCGAGCTCCAAGTGCTCCGGCTCATCGCGCTGGGTAAATCGATCAAGGAAATCAGCGCGGATCTGGCACTGAGCGCCAAAACCGTGGCCACCTACCGCAGCCGGATCGCCGAGAAAATGGGCTTGTCGTCCAATGTCGAACTCACCCGTTACGCCATGCAGCACGGCTTGGTGGATTGAGCCCGCTTGGGAAATGTCGGCATTTTTACCTACACGAAAATAGGCATAACTCCGCTTTCGATCTTGGAAATCCGGAGAATAATACAGGTGTTGGTTATGTGTTCATAAAGTTTGCCCGAGATCCGCGAGTGAGGGTCGCGGTAGGACAAAAAAAGGAACGCCGTCTTTCCGGGGGGGGAGGGCGGCGTTCTGCTTTTTCAAATGAAGCGCAAACTCACCAGTCCATGTTCTCGCCGCGCGAGTCGATGTGGGTGAAATTCCAATATCCGCCGACCCCGCCCTTGAAGAGGCCGCGGCTCCGCAGATTCCGCGCCGCGGCGGCCACTTGGGAGGCGCGCGCCGGGAATTTCACGTCCACGGCGACGTTCGCCTGGTGCCATGAGCCGGACTTGGCCCCTTCGCAATGCGCGTTGTAAGCCGGGCAGCGGTAGGCGGAAATGATTTCCACCTCGCTGACATTCATTTCGAGGGCGATCCGGTCGGCGACGCGCAGCGTGTATCCCATGCGCGTCCACCAGGTTTTCGGCGGCAAGGCGTTCCAGATCGAGCCGTGCGACTTCGCGTGAGCCTCGATCACCTGCTGCGGCGAGATGCTCCTCAGTCTCAGATTCGTGAGGTAGCGACTGTATTCCGGCAGCGACGAACCCTGATTTTGCGCCCATTCCTCGGGCACTCCTGACAAGTCGAGCCGCGGGTTTTCCTGGCGGATGCTCTGGCGGGCTTGAGTCTGGACGGTCACTTTCGGCGCGGAGCCGCTGTGAGAGCTCGCGGCGCTGGCCGAGGTGGAAGAGACCAGCAATCCGAGGCCGGCAAGGCCAAGGCCACCGATGACGCGACGGCGGTCGATCGGATTGGCTTCAAAAGGAGATGGGAGCGTTTCAGGGAAAATCATGAGAAATCAGAGGAAAGGAGCACGCTGGCCGAAGCGGATTGCGTGCCGAAGCACGGTTTTTCCGCAGCGAAAAGCTGCCGAATTCCCGTGGAACCAATCAGGCGGAGCCGATGCGACAAGCAAAAAAGACTGTAAAAAGACCCGGATAACAGAGCCATGTCCTTTGAAGAGGTCGCGCAGGACATGCTTCATGAACTCATCGAGTCCAATTTCAAGTTCTACAAGAAAGTTCAGGATGACGGGGAGATTTCAAAAGAACTCTTCGACCGCTTGTTTGAGCGGCGATACATTGCCGCCAAGAAACGTGACAAAAAGTGAGCGCATGCAAATTCCCGGTGTAAGGGCGGGAACACACTGAAACCGACATGCTCTTCCTCCAACAACTCCGCGGCGAGCTCCGCAAGCTCTTCGCCCGGCCCCGCACCTGGATGGGCTACGGCGCCTTCATCATCATGGAGGCCGTCATCCTGTTCGTTTACAAACTGCCCCGCAGCCAGAACTACATGCACGGCATGCTCGAGCGCAACGGCCTGGAATTCGGCACCTACTACAGCTCGCTGACCATCACCTTCACCATCATGCTGCTGAGCATGTTCCTGCTAGGCTCGATCTATTTCGCGCTGGTCGCCGGCGACATCGTGGCCAAGGAAAACGAGGACGGCAACCTGCGGCTCGTCTTTGCCCGGCCGATCAGCCGCCTGCGCCTGCTGCTGGTGAAATACACCGCCGTCTCGCTCTACACGTTTTCCTTCGTGTTCTTCGTCGGCATTTCCGGCTACGCCATGGCCGTCGCCGCCGTCGGCTGGGAAGGCGGCTTGTTCGTGATGGAGCCGAAAATGAAAGTCTTCGCCGCCTACCCCGACTGGTGGCAAGGCGCGGGCCGGCTCGCCCTATCCGCCGCCGGGATCGGTGTCAGCATGATCACGCTGTCGTCGATCGCGTTCATGTTTTCCTGTTTCAAGATCAAGCCCGCCGCCGCCACCATCATCACGCTGACGATTCTGTTTGTGGACATGATCCTGCAGGGCTTCCCGTTCTTCAAACCCTACGAAAGCTACTTCATCACCTGGCGGATGAGCGCCTGGGTCTTCATGATGGAGCAGCAGCTCTCGTGGCCGAAAATCATCGAGTCCTACGCGTTCCTGTTCGGGCTCAACGTCACCCTCTTCACCCTCGGCTGGCTCTCGTTCCAGACCCGCGACTTCAAGACGTGATCGGGAGGCGCCGCTTCTTCACCGACGTCCCGTCCGTCACCGTGTCCGGCGGGTGGAGCAGCACTTCGTCGCCGGCTTGCAGGCCGGAAACCACTTCTGTCAGACGGCCGTCCGTGTGGCCGGCATCGACCGCGGTGAGCTTGGCCTCGCCGTCCCGGAAAACGTAGGTCTTCCACGCGTTGCCCTCCCGGAACAAGGCACCGGCCGGGACGATAAGCACATCGTCCGCATGCCACACCGCCACGCGGACCTCGACGCGGAACCGGTCGCCCAGCGCCTTCGCGGCTTCTGGAATATCCAACAGATCACTCAGCACGATGACCCGCTGCTCCTCCACACCGAGGGCGGAAATCTTGGTGAACGCGGCGGGCTCCACCCGGCGGACGCGGCCCTTGAGCGGATTCTCGCCGCCCCATTGCTCGACCTCCACGGCATCGCCGGGACGGATCGTCACTGCGTCGCGGGAGAGGATTTCCGCCTCGATCTCGATGTCCGCGGGATCGCCGATTTCCAAAATCTGGGTGCCGGGCGTGACCACCATTTCGCTTTCCTGCATCACCTTGAGGACGCGGCCGGAAACGGGCGATTTCACATCGACAAGATTGCCGGCGGTGACCGACTCCGGACGCTCTAACGCGGCGCGGGCCTGCGCGAGTTCGTAGTCGATGACTTGCAGCGAAAACTCCGCCGCGCGGACTTCGGCGGCCCGCATCGCGGCGTCGCCTTCCGCGCGGTCGCGGTCGGTGTCCGAAACCGTGCCCACCCGCGTGACGGCGCGGATGCGGTCGCGGTCCGCCATGGCGATCTGCAAGGCGGACTGCTTGGCATCCAGCGACGCGACCGCCTGCTTGCGGGACGCCTCGTGCATCGAGACCAGCGCCTCCGCCTGCGCGCGGGCGCGGGGATCGAGCAGCGGCGGGACCACCGGCTCGATGGCGGTGAGCTGGGTTTCGCCGGCTTTCACCTCGTCGCCGGGCTTGAGCGGCACCCGGCGCATCTTCCCGGCGACGGGCGCGGCGACGACGTAGCGGTTCCTCACGCGGGTCTTGCCCTCCTCGGAAACGCGCACCGTCAGCGGGCCGCGGACGACCGCGCCGGTCTCGATGATGACCGGCTTCGGCCACAGTCCCCAGGCGATGAGCGACAGCAGGAATAGCCCGCCAAGCCAAGGCAGCGAACGGCGGACGAGGTGCTGCCCGTTCGGGCCGCGCTTGGTATCCCAAGGAGCGGTGGCGGCGGAGGTGTCGGGTGTGGCCATGGGTAATCGGATGATTATCTATCTGAAGAGATCGCTGTGGCTGCCCGTTCGTTCAAGGTAAAGGCACTCGTCCTCCACCCCGTAAATCAAGATCCAGTCCGGCTCGACATGGCAGTCACGAAAGCCTGACCAGTTACCAATCTGCGGATGATCTCGATGCCGCTCTTCCAGTGGTTCACCTGCCGCCAGGGCTCTCACCACGCCCTTGAGCTTCTCGATATCCTTCCCTCTCTTCCTCAGTTTTTTGAAGTCTTTCTTGAATTGGCGGGTTTGAAAAATGGACTTCATGCATTCCAGCTCTCAAAAAGTTCTTCAACGGAATCAAACTTCTCCAGATTCTTTCCCGCCCTTGAGTCCTCCAAGGCCTTGACCGTCTCCTCGTTGGGGATGACCACATCGAAAGGCAGGCCGTTTTTCAAAGCGATCTGGGTGTAGAACATCCGGATCGCCTCGGTCGGACTCAAGCCCAGGCGATGAAGAATCCTTTCAGCCTTCTCCTTGATCTCAGGCTGGATGCGACTGTGAACGGCGGCGGTTTTCATGATCCCAAGGTGTTGCGTTTGCAACGCGCTGTCAAATGAGGATTTTCAAGCGGGTGCCACTGAAAGCAGCTGCCAAATCCGCCGCAGGCCATGGACTGCGTGCAGCCTGCTGCCGCTTTGATGCTCGCAGCCTGCTGCGGCATGGATCGCCCGGAACCCACCCGCAGCCTTGGTGGAGAGGCAAAGCTCCGGCAACCTGCCATGGGCACCCGGCACTCTGCCGCAGCCCCGACGCGCAGCGGAATCCGTCCGCCGATGTCTCCATGGATCGTCAACCGGTGAGACCAGGCTCGTTTCACGGTCCTCGCATCGTTCAAAGCTTGTCCCGCCGTCTTCACCCTGGAACGGGAAGGCGAGGAGACCCTCCACAAAGCCGCCGTCATCCGCCGCGCCATCGAGCGCTGGCTGGCTGCGGGACAAGCTGCAAAAACAAAACGCATCCTTCTGCGCTATCGTCTCGCGATAATCCGCGTGAACCTTCATGGCTATCTCGGTGCTGCGGGCTTGTGCCTTAGCGTTCGCCTTATCGCGCTTCGCTATCACATCCGCATGGCTATTCTTAATTGCTCGTATCGCGTCCGCGTGTTCGTCCTTGAGTTTCGTTGTGGCCTCATGATCATCAAAAAAAATGAGATCAACGCCCGCAGCCATGCTTTGTTTCACGGCGCGGGCGATTCCTCCCGGACCATGGGAAATGGGAGCCATCGAGAAGTCGTCCGTGACTAACAGCCCGCGGAATCCCCAGTCCTCCCGTAAAAGACGGACGACAGCGGACGAACATGAGGCCGGATGATCGGGATCGAGTGAGCCCACCCGGACGTGGCCAAGCATCATCCCGGTGCCTGTGTTTGCCGAAATTTGCCGGAAAGGCAGCCAATCGGACGCTGCGAGTTCATGTGCGGGAATATTCAGGGTCGCTGCAAAATGATGGGTGTCGGCAGGCACCCTGCCGAGGCCGGGGAAATGCTTGAGAACCGAGGTGACTCCGTGCTTGGCGAGGGTCCGGACGTAAGTTTCCCCCACCATGGCGACTGTCGCCGGATCGGCGGCGAGGGCGCGGGTGGCGATCCGGCTGTGGAAATCCAGCGCATCGGGAGGATTGGACGGGCGTAAATCGACTACCGGCGCGAAGTTCAAATTGATGCCCGCTGCGGCTAACTCTTTGCCCTGGGCATCCGCATAGGCGGTCACCCGGCAGATGATTTCAGCGGCTCTGGCAGGCTGATGGGCGAGATCCGGGCCGTCGAGATCCTCCAGCAGGGTATGCAACGCCGGTTGCCGGGAAAGGGGAGGCGAGAGTTTCGCCACGGGTCCGCCCTCCTGATCGGTGGCGATCCACAGTGGCGGCAGCCCGGCTTCCCGGCGCACGGCCTGGAGCTCGTCCACGGTCCGCCGGATGTCGCTGACCGTTGAGTTCGCCGGGAAACTCCGGCTCGTGAGGAACACCCCGGCGATTCCCCCTTTCGCCGCTAGATCCTGCGTGTCCTGCTTGCCGAGCCAGCCAATGATGAGGTGATTCCCTAATCACCGCAGCCATCCACCATGGGATGACAAGCAATCGTGAACGGGAAATCAAAGCACGCACCCGTTGATCATCTTCCCGATCAACCCGGTTACACGCCTTTTATCGTGAATTCGGCGTGCGCGCTCCGTGAAGAAGCAGTGACTTTCCACTGACCGTGAAAAAGACAGCCACCACGAAGAGGCGCCCGTAAATGAATGCCAGCGACTTCAGGGGGCGCTTCCAACTCCACGTCCCGATCAGCCACTGCCGCCATCTTTGCCGTGTCGGGCGAGTCATCTTTGGAAAGTAACTTTCCCGCGGCGAATTGGCGAGGCTTACAAAGCAACCCGTTGAGCGGTCAAATGAGCGGATTCCTTCGATCTCACTTCCCTGCCGGCACGAGCCGCACGAGGCGGTCGGGGGCGTTGAGAATCACGTAGAGTAGTCCATCCGGACCCATGGCGACGTCGCGCACGCGGCCGATGTTCTTGAGGATGATTTCCTGGGAGACAACTTTCTTGTCCACGATGCGGAGGCGGCGGATTTCCTGTTGGGCGAGCGCGCCGACGAGCAGGTCGTTCTTCCATTTAGGGAACTTGTCGCCGGTGTAGAAATCCAAGCCACAAACGGCGATGGATGGCAGCCAGTAGGCAACAGGTTGTTCGATGCCCTCCTTCTCGGTGACGGACAGGATTTCCTTTCCGTCGGGACCGGAATAGCTCATCGGCATGCCGCTGTAGTTCATGCCGAGGGTGACGATCGGCCAGCCGTAGTTGGCGGCGGGCTTGATCAGGTTCAGCTCGTCGCCGCCGCGCGGGCCGTGCTCGGTGCTGTAAAGCGAACCGTCGCGCGGATCCATCACGAGGCCCTGCGGGTTGCGGTGGCCGTAGGACCAGATGCTTGGAATCGCGTCCTTGGTTTTCACGAACGGGTTGTCCTCGGGCACGCGGCCGTCGTCGTGCAGGCGGTGGATTTTGCCGTTGGGCCGGGAGAGGTCCTGGACTTCCATCAAGCCGCCGCGCTCGCCGATCACGAAATAGATATAGCCCTTGTCGAAAACGAAACGGGTTCCGAAGTGGACACCCGCGTCCGAGCGGAATTTCGGGTCGGGTCGATAGATCCATTGCTGGTCGGTCCACAGGTGGCCCTTGATCTTGCCGCGGACGACCGCGGTTAGGCAGCGGACCTCATCCTTGGCGCCCTCGCGTTTATCCCGCGTGCCGTCCGAAATGCCGAGGTAAACCCAGCCGTTTTTCGCGTAATCCGGGTGGAGCGCGACTTCCATCAGGCCGCCCTGGCCGTGCTCGATCACCGGTGGAATTCCCTCGATGATCTTCGGGTCCAGTTTCCCGTCGGCGGTGATGAAGCGCAACTGGCCGGACTTCTCCGTGACGAGTCTGCGGCCGTCGGGGAGGAAGGCGATCGCCCACGGATTTTTGAGCCCGTTTTCCACGAGGGCCTCGATGCGGTAGTCGTGCAGCTCGGTCTGGGTGACTTTGTCGGGCGATGGTTTCGGGAAACTCATCCCTTTGGCGAGAGTCTCTTTTTCCTTCTCGCGGAGGAAAATCACGAGTGAGCGGATTTGATCGCCGGTGAGAATGCCTTCCCAAGGAACCATGCCCAGCTGGAGATTGCCCTTGGTGATGGTTTTGAAAATCTCGGCGTCGCCACTTCCGTGTTTCCACACGCCATCGACGAGCGAACCGCCCTGGCCACCCTCGAACTTCGCGCCGTGGCAGCCCGAGCAGTTCTTGGCGTAGAGGTCTTCCACCTTGATTTTCTGGGCGGAGGCGATGCCGGCGAGGCAAAGCAGCATGGGTAGGAGCGTGCGCACGGCGGGAAGAGTCATGAATTCGCGTTGAAACGCAATGCGGGAATGGTTTCTGTCGCGCAGGTCTCAAAATTCCCACTCCGCGCCGATCCACAGTGAGCGCGGAGCGGCGTAGGTGCGGATCCCGTCGCTGCTCAGGCCGGTCTGGATGTCTTCGTCAAAGAGATTCTCGATGCGGATCTGGTAGATCGTCCCCGCGACCTGCCACGACGCACCGATTCGCACGGTGGTGAAATCCGGGATCGAGCGGCTGGCGAGCGCGTCGTCGTATTGCGAGGACCCGTATTCACAGCCTGCGAAAAACGACCAGCGATCCGTCGCCCGCCAATCGGCGCTGGCGATGAGGCGGAGGTCCGGTGCCTGTGGGAACGGTTTTCCATCCAACAACGGCTGATCCGGGGACTTGGTGAAATCGGTGCGTGACCACAAGCCGGCGAAGGCCAGCGTCACGGAATCCACGGGCAGCCACTCGATTTTCCCTTCGATCCCGCTCACCTGCGCCTGCTCCACATTCTGCCGCTGCGAGCCGCTGCCACCCGTCGGAATGGTCCCGAATATCTCCGTGATTTGTGCGGGATCGGTCACCGGCACGTTGGCGATGGCGTCGGAAATCCAGTGCTGAAAAACCGCGGCGCTCATTTTCAGGTTACTCTCCGGTTCCCAATCCAGCCCCGCCTCGATGCTGAAAAACCGCTCGGCGTCCAGATCCGGATTCGCCTCGACGATGTCGTTGCGGACACGAAACGGGCGGTGCAGCTCGTTCAAGGTCGGCAGCCGGAAAGCCGTGCCTGCGGAAATATTTCCTGACAAATCGTCCCGAAACTGGTGCGTCAGCTCGACCGCCGCCGATGGCTCGATGCCGTCCCGGTCGGTTTGTCTATCCCTCCGCAGCGCTGCTCCGGTCGCGAGCGAGGTCTCGTTCCTGCGCCCGTCGGTTAGCTTCCAGCCGTCAAGCCGGACGCTCGCATCGACGCGTGTCCGCTCGTCCGCCTGATGAGCCGCCGCGCCGAAGATCCCGGCGAACGCCTGGCCGCCGCCCGCTTCCCGAGCGCGGAAAGTGCCGACGGCTTCATTCGTCTCGCCGGATAGAAACCGGGTGTCCGCGCCGCTGCTGAAGGTCCACGCGCCGCCGCCGTCCCACAGCGTGGTGAACGCCGCGCCGGTGCCGCGGCCGGGCACATCGAACTGGTCCAGCGCCAGCGTTTCCGCCGTCCGGTCCGCATTGACCGAGCTGAACACCGACTCGAACTCCCGCCGCTGGTGCCAGGCCAGCGCCTGCCAGGAAAAATCGCCGTCATCCGAGGTGACCCGCAGCGCGAGGTCAAGCGCCTCGGTCGAGTTGCCGGTTAGGGGTGTGCCGTTGCCGCGGTTTTCCTGATACCAGGAAACCATCGGTTCGACGGTTAGTCCGGGTGCGGCGAGCCAGGTGAGTTTCAAATCCGCTCCGGCCAGCTCGGTGTCCAGCTTGCGGTCGATCGGGCCGCGCTGTGAGGAATCGACCGCGAAAAAGCCGTCGGTGTGAAGGCCGAAGGCGGAGAATGAAACCGCCCGCGTCTTGTCCGCGTTGGTCATCTGATGGGAAGTCGAGCCGCTGATAGTTCCCTGGCTGCCGCCGCCGACCTTAAGCGAGTGGCGGTTTTCAAACGGCGCGCGTCCGTTCATCTGGATCACTCCCGCCGGGCTCTGGTTTCCCCAGACTGCCGCCCTCGCCGCAGGCACGATGCGGATGGAATCGAGCGCCGCCGCATCGTAGCGCGCCCAGTAAACCCAGCCGCCGAACGGGTCGTTCTGCGGGATGCCGTCCAACAGAACCAAGGTCCGCGAGGCGGCGGTCGCTCCGGTGTTGCGGAGGCTCACGCCCGCCGAGGTCGGATTGCCGAAAACCGACGACTGCCGCCGATAGAGTGAGAACGCCGGCTCCTTCGCCAGCATCTCGTCGATGGTCCGCGGGGCGGCTTTTCGCAAATCGTCGCGGGACCACTCCGCCGGCGTGGTGGCCAGTCCCCCGCCCAACCGACGCTCCGCGAGCACGGTGATGGGAGGCAGAAGCTCGGACGATTGCCCAGATGCCTGGCATGCGGCCAACACTGTCAACAACAGGCCGGTTTTGATTTCGGAGATGAGGGCCGCTGCCATGGGTTGTTCCGCTCTGCCGGGAAACATCCATTGTTTCTGCGTGAACCCAAGAACTGTTTGAAGGAGAGTCGATTTCCGGAATTGGGTGCCTGGTCATTTCCCCGCGGCACGCAATTCATCGACGGTCCACGGAACGAATTTGCGCTTCTCCACGTCGGGCCGCAGCGCTTTGACTTCCTCGGGGGTGACGGGCTTTTCCTTGAGGTCGCCAAACGCGAACCTCACGAAGGTGGCGATCGAGGCGATTTCCGCATCGCTGACGTGACTGTGGCCGGGCATGACGGCGTTGAATTTCAGTTTGTTCACTTCGATCGGGCCGGAAAGGCCGCCGAGCACGATGCGCAGCAGGGTGTCGCGGTCGCCCTTGACCCACTCGGAGCCTGCCAGCGGCGGGAACGTTTGCGGCACGCCGCGACCATCCGCCTGATGGCACTCGATGCACGCCTTCATGTATAAATCGCGGCCGGTGATGAAGCGGTTAGGCACGTCCACCGGTGTCCTGTCGATTTCCGGCGGCGCGGCGAGGATTCGCTCGATGTGGCCGCGCAATCCGGCCGGCGCGGTGGTGGCGAATTTCACCAGCGCCTCGGGATCCGCACTGGCGGCGACGCGGGAAACGACGGCGAGGATTTCCTTGTCCTGCCAGGTCGTCGGCGGTCCTTCGCCGAACTTGGCGAGATCGACGCCGAGCAGCGTGAGGCCTTGGCGGCGCATGGCGAGCCTGGCCGCTTCTAGCAAGGTTCCGTCCATCGGCTTCACGCTGGAAACGAGTTTCCACAGAGCTGAGGAAACGGCCGCGTCCTGCGGCGCGAGGGCGGCGGTGGTGAGGACGTAAAGTTGTTCCCGCGGGCTATCGGCCTTCTCAAGAAGCTCCGGCAAGGCGGCGACCACGCTTGGGTCATTCGCGCCAAGTGCGATCATCGCATGACGGCGGACGAGCGGGTGCGGCGACTTGAGCGCGGCTGATAGGAAACCGCGCGCGGCACCGAGGCCTTCCAGCGTCCAGATCGCGTGAATGGCCGCGAGAGGCGCGTCGCCGGTGACGAGTTTCACTAACGAGAGGGCCGCCTCGTTTCCGCCTTGCTCCACGAGCAGACGCTGCGAGTGAAGCCGGATCAGCTGGGATGGGGAGGAAAGTCCGGCGATAAGCGTGGCGGGTTTGGAAGGATCGATGCCGGCTTCCCGGCGGACGGGAGTATTGGCCGGAACGATCCGCCAGATCCGGCCGTGGGTGGCGTCGCGCAGCGGGGTTTCGTAAGCGTTGCCCTTGCCGGGCCCCTTTTTTACACCGCTCTGATAGGGGCTGTGCGGCTGGTCGTAGTTGCGCGCCTGATTGAAATAACGAAAGACGACGTTGTGCTGGACGATCGGGTTATACCAATCCGCGATCCACAACGCGCCGTCCGGCCCGACACGCGCTGCCACCGGCGCGGCCCAGGCGTCCGAGCTGGCGAAGGCGTTGTTGCCGCGCAGCAAGGTCTGCTTCAACGAGCCGTTGTCGAGCACATCGCCGGTGGCGACGATGTGGCCCGTGGGCTCGCAGATGAAGGCGTTGTTGGTGGAGAACGTGCCGCCTAAAACGTCGTCCGTGTAATAATGGTGCCCGGCAGCTGCGGTATAGCTGCCGATTTGATCCACCTGGGTGACGTCCTTGGTGTTGGTGAAGATCTTGGTCAGCTTCAAGGCCTGCGGATTCTTCGCGCTCGGGTCCACCTTGACCGAGGTGTCGAGGCGCGGGGTTTTCGGCTGCGGGATCCCGCTGCCAGCGTAGGCTGCCGCGGGGATGGAGAGGATCCACGACGGGTTGTTGTTAGCCGTCGAGCCGGTGACGTCGCCTTGCTCGGTGAAGCCGAGGCCCCAGGTGTTGTTGGTGGTGTTTTGAAGCAGCTCCAACTTCGACAGGTCCGGGCGGAAGCGGAAAACGCCTTGGCCAAATTTGTGCTGCTTGCCATTCAGGTCGATGTCCACGCCGCTGTAGCCGACGGTGGCGTAAATCCAGTTGTCCAGGCCATAGAGAAACTGCGAGGTCGCGGCGTGGGTGTCGTGGATGTTCAGTCCGGTCGCCAGCACCTTGCGGATATCGGATTTCCCGTCGCCGTTTCCGTCGCCCAGATAGACGATGTCCTTGCCGTCGGTGACGACCACGCCGTCTTTGACAGAAACGCTGGTCGTGCAATGGCGCAGACCTTCGGCGAAGACCGTCATTTTGTCGGCGCGGCCGTCGCCGTCCGTGTCTTCAAGGATCTTGATCTTGTCCTGACCGCTGCCGGGCTCGTCGGGGACATTGTTAGGATAGCCGAAACTCTCGACCACCCACGCGCGGCCCCTGGTGTCCCAGTCGATGGAGATCGGGTTGATGACCATCGGCTCGCAGGCGAACAGCACCAGTTTGGTGCCGGCGGGAACCTGGGTGTGCGCGGCGCTGTCTGCGGGGGAAAGCGGTTTCTGCAGCTCCATCATCGGGATCTCCGGATGCGTGCGGTTCTCGATTTGAGGAACCTCCGTTTCAAGCGGTGGAAGCTTGAATCCGGCGAACTCCCCGGCTTTTTTCTCGCCGATGGCCCAGAGGATGCCACGTTTCACTAGAATCTGATAGGCCTCCTGGTCCCAGCAACGAAGGTCGTGGCCGCTGGCGGTGTAGAAGACGCGGCCCTTGCCCTCGGTGCGGGTCCATGTCCATGGCTCGGGTTCGGTCTCGCCCTTGTTCATCGGCTCGCGGACCTGGAGCAGGTGGCGGTCCGCGGTGAGGTCCATGTGCTGATAGGTCTCGTCCCACGATTTGAGCACGGGCAGGTCCTTGGTGATCGGGTGCTCGGTATCGACGGTTTTCGGGCTGAATTCAAATCCTTCGTGGCTCTTGAAGCGACCTCCGACGAGGTCGAACCAGTCATTGGACGGGTGGAAATTCCCGCAGGCGCTGTGCAGGGCGACGAGCGCCCCGCCATCTTTCACCCATGGCAGGATCGCTTCCGGCACCTTGGCTTTTTCATGGTTCGCATAGACGATGAGGGCGTCATACAAATCGAGGTTCGCGCGGGTGACTTTGTCGAGATCCTCGATGAAGGTGAGGTTGAATCCCTGCGGGCCGAGGGCTTGCTTGAGGACGCGGTAGCGTTCGAGCGGGTCGTGATGGCCGTTGTCGCCGAGGAACAGGACTTCCAGCCGCCGGGCCTCCGCCGCGGCCGGGATGACGGCCAGCAAGCTGACGAAGGCGATGGATAGAACTCGGCAGATCATGGGTTTTTGCAATTTGAGGTAAGGGTTTCCGCTGAAATCACTTCAACGAGTTGATGTAGCTGAACAAGTCGGCAACCTGTTTTTCACTGAAGCCTTCGATCAAGCCCTCCGGCATGAGCGAGCGTTTTGAGATAGTGTGATTGGCAATAGATGCGAGCGGGATGACTTTGGGATCGGCCCCGATCGGCCGGATCGTGAGCGACTCCTTCGTTTCCTCGACCAAAAACCCGCTGATGAGCGATCCGTCGGTGAGCGAGACATCGTGGCGATAGTAGCCGCTTTCGAGCTGGGCATTAGGATCGAGGACGTTGCGCAGGACGGCCTGGATGCCCATGGCTCCGACGCCGCTGAGGTCCGGTCCGATTTGCTGGCCCTCGCCTTTCACCAGATGGCAGATCATGCAGCTCGCTTGGAAGAGGGCGCGGCCGGCCGCCGGATCGCCCGGCTTCCCTGTCATCGCAGTGAATTTCGCGAACTTCGCGGCAGCCGCAGCGGCCTCGGCGGGAGTCACAAGGGCCGGGAAATCATGAGTCATTTCCGTGCCAAGGTTGCCAGGAGCCTCACCCGTGAACTTGTTTAGCAAATGCTCGGGCGTTTCCTGGCCGAGTCTCGTGCGAAAGCTTGCCCGGATCTCGTCTGCGGATCGCGCGACATTCCAGATCCTGAACTCGTCGTATCGCGCGGCAGCTGGCTGGCCGGTGTTGGCCTCGCCGATCTTTAATCCTACAAGCGGCTCCCGATAGGGGCGGCACTTGTCCTGATCGAGCTCACCATCGAAATAGAACCGGAAATTCCCCTCCGCATCCCGCGTGACCGCGCAATGGACCCACACGTCCGGAACAAGCGCCCGATTGGCTGTTATGAGATTGCCAGCGTCCTTTCCTCCATAAACGCGCAGCCGGCTTTGATAGAAGTTGAAGTCCGCCCCGCCTGCGGTGCCAAGCAGGCTGTCGTTGTTGTCGATGCCGGGATCGAACTTGATCCAGGTCTCAATGGTGAATGGTCCAGTTAGGTCGAGCGGTGCTTCTTTCCCGCCCTTGTCGGGCGCACGGATCACGGGTCGGAACATGCCCGCCGTCTTCTCCATCAGGGCCGCCAGCGAGGCATCCCCGCGGCCAAGCGCCGCGATCAGTTTCTCGAAGCCCCCGGCATCAAGTCCGGGAAATGCTCCGCCTGAAGCGGCTTTTGCAAACGCCACGGCTTTCTCCTTCGACGACGTCAAGCCATCGACTGCGATCGTCCGCACCGCGCCGGGAAGCTTCGCCCAGCGGGCTGCCAGGAGATCGACGCTCTTGATGTCCGAGGAAAACGCCAGCGCGCTGGTGGCTTCGCGCCTCACCGCATCATCCGGATGGTCCAGCAAACCCGCGAACAAATCGACACGGTTAGATTCGATTTCGCGCAGCGCGGAAAGCGTCTGGACCAGGTCATCCGGGCGGGCACCCGCCTTGATCTCCGCGGCGATCACCGGCTCAAGCGAAGCCAGGCGGAACAACCGCACCAGCTTCAGCACCAACGCGCGATCCTCGGCATTCGGTGACTTGGAGAGCATTGCCTCACACGCTGCGGAAACCGCAGCCGCGAGGACGGGATTCGCCAGGGAATTGGCATCGAGACGGGTTAGATTCTGCAAGACCGGCTTCCGGCGCGCCTCGTCGCCGAGTAACAACTGGAAGGCCGCCAGCACCGCCGGTTGGGTGATCTGGGCGCCTAACAATGTCAGTTCGTCCTTTGTCAGCGGCCGGGAAAGTGAAGGCAGGTCCTTCACCAGCAAGGCTGCCGCGGACGCGGGCTCCAGTGCGAGGATCGCCAGCAAGCGGCTTTCCTGCGAAAGCGAGCGATCCGACTCCAGCATCTTCGCCGTTTCATCGGAATGCGTTTCCATCGCCCAGCGGGCAAGGTAGCGCTCGAACTCGCGGTCGTATTTTCCCCACTGGCCGGCGGCATCGAGCGGTTCACGCCCCAGCCGGGCGACGAGCGCCATCATTTCCGGCGACGGCGCACGATGGCCGCGCACCGCATTCGCCAGCGCCGCGCGGACCCGGTAGCTCGGATCGTCCGGGGTTTTGTCTAACAGAGAAACGAACTCCGCAGGAGCAATCTGAAGCTCTCCGGCCGCGCGAACAGCCTGATAGCGGACCGCTGACGAGGGATCGGCGATGAAGGATTGCAGAATGGCGGGAGTGACGGCCTTGCCGAGTTCCAGCGCCCAAAACGCATCGAGCCGGTGAGCCATCGCTGCCTTGGGGTCCACCGTGATCCTGGCAAGTTTCGCGAGGGTTCCAGGATTCTTCCGCTCGCCCAACCAAGCCCACGCCATGGCCGCCGTGCGGGCGGACGGACCGCCTAACACACCGATCACCTTGTCGTCGGAAATCGCCGTTAGGTTCACCGGCGCGGGCGTCTCCGCGCCCACCGGGCGGATCCTCCAGATGCGACCGCGGGTCTTGTCGCGGTCCGGATGGGCTCTCGGCACCTCGTTGTGAGAGATGATCTTGTTATACCAGTCCGCGATGTAGAGAAAGCCATCGGGGCCGAAGTGGATCGACACCGGTCGGAAGCAGGGATCGCTGGAAACAAGAAAGTCCTCGCGCTTGGAATACTCCGGATGCCGGTTTTCCTCCACCTTGGTCGTGATCACCTGGATGCGCCCGGTGATCGGGTTGGCGACATAGATCACGTGATCACCGCCATAGGCTTTGGCAAAGGCGCTGTCCCGATCCTCAGCGACGGCGAGGCCACTGAGGCCGGTGCCGCCCATGATCGGTTTCATCGATGCCGGAATCTGCGGCGCGTAGGGGCGAAGCTTTTCATTCGAGCCGGTCGCGTAGTGGGTGCCGGGCTCATACTCCGTGACTGGAATTCCCATGTCGTTGGCTTCCTGGAGGAATGTTTCACCGGCACGGGTCTGGAAGAAGCCCCAGATGTTGTTAGGTCCTGCGCTGACGAGTTCGAAGTCACTGCCATCCGGTCGGAAGCGGGCGAGCTTGCAGGCTTTGAAAGCTTTCTCCTTCGAGCCGTCCGCGAACGGGAGACCACCCGGACGACGCACGGTCGAGTCATTGAAAAGCCCCTGCGCCACGTAGATCCAACCACCCGGCGCCCTCTCGAACTGGTGCGGCAGGAGGTGCGAGTCCTGGATGCCGAAGCCCTCCAGCACGACGTCGAACTTGTCGGCTTTTCCATCCTTGTCGGTGTCGAGGTAGCGACGGATTTGCGAGCCGTATTGGACGAACGCGCCATTGCCATCGAGATCGGGCAATAGCCCCATAGGAAGCGCCAATCCCTCGGCAAACACCCGTGCAGTCTGCGGTCCGGATCGTTCCGGATGATCGATCACCAGCACTTGGTCTTTCCCCCCACGGGCATAGAGTGCCTCGGCGTTGGCGCGGTTTTCATTCGCATCCACCGGATACTCGAGCGCGGTCATCGTCCACAGCCGTCCGCGGGCATCCCAGGCCATGGTGATCGGTTTGCCGACGCCCTGTTCCTCGGACGTCACCAGTTCAGCGACGAAGCCCTCGGGAAGTTGGAAGGACTGACGCTCCTCCTCGGGAGTTTTTGCAGCGGAGCCCTCGGTCTTCTGCTGTTTAATGGCCGGCTTCGGGGCCTTCCACGAGGGGGCACCCGGAGTCGCGGGGAGTTCGGTGATGGAAATGTCCTTGAGCTGCACCAGCAGTGTTCCGCCAGCGTGGACCTGGATGCCGAGCTTGCCATCGAGTGGAATCGCAGGGTCGGTTTCTGTGAAATCGACCGCTGGCTGGCCGTTGATCCATGAGCGGATCTGGCGGCCTTCACAAACAATCCGGTAATCGTTCCATTCCCAATCCTTCACCACCTTCGCCAAGGCTGCTGAGTCCACCGGGCCGGTGAGCTTCTTGTCCCGACGATGCTCATCGTAAAGATCCCCCCAGTAGCCGATCCCCGCATCGACCTGATAGCCAGA
The DNA here is from genome assembly GCF_058122085.1 of Luteolibacter sp. Classification (NCBI taxonomy): domain Bacteria; kingdom Pseudomonadati; phylum Verrucomicrobiota; class Verrucomicrobiia; order Verrucomicrobiales; family Verrucomicrobiaceae; genus Luteolibacter; species Luteolibacter sp. The sequence continues at coordinate 19,829 of NZ_JBIKBQ010000060.1, forward strand.
CATGTGTGGCTTGCCTGCGTCGCGCGCGCTACGCACCTGCATGCCGGAATTCATGAAGCCCGCGCCCTTCACCAGGCGGATCTTGAAGGTGAGCTCGAAGTTCTGGAATTCACGGGCTGAACTGAGAAAGAGATTCGTCGGGACCTTCTGCTCCAGCGAGCCGCCGACGATCATCCCTTCCTTCACCTGCCACCACTTCTCCTCTCCGGCGGGCATTTCCCAGCCAGCGAGGGATTTTCCATCAAAAAGGGGAACCGGTGCCGCATCCGCCAGTGGCAGCGCGGTTAGCAAAATCAGAAGCCACTTCATAAAATCAGTTTTCAAAATCGAATACCGTGACCCGCGCCAATCGTGGCACGACGATATCCTTCACCCGCTCGTGCTCAGGATGGGGCAGATAGATATCGCGGTTGGCTGCGGTGTCGAATGTCATGACGAAGCCGTGGGTGAAGCCGTCATTGAGGCCTTCCGGGCTGTCGTAAGGACCGTGCTCGACCGAGAGCAGGCCGGGGATTTTACCGACCATCGCGGACATCTCCGCAAAGCATTCGTCGATTTGTTCCGGAGTGATCTCCGGGTGGAATTGGAACATGCCGTAGTGTCTTATCATGGATGTGTGGGGTTAAATTCTAGCAACTTTCATCAGTCCGAGCAGTTTTTGCGCGCAGGCTCTGGCGAAGGCCGGGCTGTTGATCTCTTCCTCGAAATCTTCGACCGGGACCTTCGCGTGGGTGTGGATCGCCTCGAAAAGCGCTTCATCCGCAGCGGGATCATGGAACGGCTGGCCGGCGGCGCTGATGATGCTGATCGCCCTTTTTGGAATCATGACCACCGCTGGAGCCTCGTAGCGGTTGACCTTCTCCGCGAGGATGCGGCCCAGGGCGGCGGATTCTTCCGGCGTGGTCCGCATCAGCGTGACCTGCGGGTTGTGGATGTAGAAATTCCGGTCCGTGAATTTTGCGGGGACCGAGTCGCGTTCACCGAAGTTCACCATGTCGAGGCAGCCCGGCGCGATGACGGCGGGGATTGCAGCCTTGCCGACGGCGTCCATCCGCTCGGGTCCGGCGTTGAGGACTCCACCGACGAGTTCGTCCGCCCATTCGGTTGTGGTTAGATCGAGGACCCCGGCGACCAGGCCGCTCTCGATCAGCGATTCCATCGATCTGCCGCCCGCCCCGGTGGCGGCGAAGACGAGGACTTCGTAGCCCGCTTCCTCAATGATGCGCTTCGCCTCGGTGACGCAGGCGGTGGTGTTGCCGAACATGCTGGCGACGACTAACGGCCGAGCCTCGTCGATTTGGATTTCCACTTCCACCATCCCGCAAATCGCCCCGGCGGCGCGGGAGAAGATGATGCGCGAGAGTCGGTTCAGTCCGGCGATGTCGGCGATGCTTGGCATCATGACGATGTCCTTGGTGCCGAGATAGTGCGCAGTGTTTCCGGAGGCCAGCGTGGAAACCATGAGTTTTGGAAACCCCATCGGCAGGGCGCGCATCGCCGCGGTGGCGATCGCCGTGCCGCCGCCACCGCCGAGGGAAATGACGCCGTCGATCTCGCGCGCGGCTGCGAGTTTCGCCAGAAAGAGCGGTGCGGCCTGGCTCATCGCCACCACGCATTCGCCGCGGTCCTTGCGGGTGAGAATTTCCGCGAGATCAATCCCGGCGAACGCGGCGACCTGCTCGCGGGTGAAGTTCGGGACCACGGTTGGCGGGCCGCCGGTGCCGACGTCGATCAGCAGAACCTGATGGCCACGGGCGCGGATCCACGCGGCGACGAAAGCGTGTTCCTCACCCTTTGAGTCGAGTGTTCCGAGAACGGCGATGGTGGCCATGGTGTTAGTTCTTCCGTTTGACGGAAATGGATTTGAACTGGCGGGTGATGTTGGTGAGTGACTCTTCCACGCCCATGCGTTCGAGGCTCGACGCGCCGACGAAGCCGACGCAATCGGTGGCCTGGATCACGCGGTCCGCGTCTTCCGGGGTGTTGATCGGGCCGCCGTGGCAGAGGTAGAAAATGTCGTCGCGGACGGTCTTCGCGGCGTCGATGATGTCTTGGGTGCGCTTGATCGTTTCCTCCCAGCTCACCACCGCGTTGGTCACGCCGATCGAGCCGCCGACGGTGGTGCCGACGTGGGCGATGATCGCGTCCGCGCCGGACTTCGCCATTTCCACCGCTTCTTCCGGGGTGCCGACATAGACGATGGAAAACAAGTCCATCTTGCGGGCGAGGGCGATCATTTCGAACTCCTTCTTCACGCTCATGCCGGTTTCCTCAAGCACGCTGCGGAAGTGACCGTCCACGATCGTGTGGGTGGGGAAATTGTTCACGCCGGAGAAGCCCATGTTCTTCACTTGGCCGAGCCAATGCCACATCCGGCGGCGCGGGTCGGTGGCGTGGACGCCGCAGATGACCGGGACTTCCTCGACGATGGGGAGTACCTCATATTCGCCGATTTCCATGGCGATGGCGTTGGCATCGCCATAGGCCATCAAGCCGGCGGTCGAGCCGTGGCCCATCATGCGGAAGCGGCCGGAATTATAAATGATGATGAGATCGGCGCCGCCCTTCTCGATGAATTTCGCGCTGATTCCCGAGCCCGCGCCGGCGGCGATGATCGCCTGGCCTTTCGAGAGCGTGTCGTTGAAGCGCTCGATGACTTCCGTGCGGGTGTAGGGATTTCCTTTTCCAGTCCATGGGTTCGGCATGGCTTTTGATTACGGCGGGGCATGGCGGCGTCAATCGTGGAAGGTGAAACGGAGTCCACTTTCGGCTATCCCGATTCCACATCGTCATCCAGCATCGCGCCGCCATCCATGAAAGAGTCCGGACCCGCAAGTCAGCCAGAGGATATCGAGATCCTCGGGAAATCGACGCGCTATCAGGTCGTGCGGGCGGATGTCTCCGACCTGCGCGGCTGGATGCAGGACGGTCCGGTCTGTCCGCTGCTCGGCCAGCACCACATTTCCCATTGCGGGATCATGAAAGCGGTGCCGCCGTTTGAAATCGTGCGGGCGGATCAAAGCGGGACTTTCATGCTGGCGTGTATGGAGGGTGAGGGCGTGATCCTCGCTGACGGACAATGGAAGCGCATCCGGGCCGGTCAGGCCTGCCTGCTGCCGCCGTTCGTGATGAACGCGCTCAAGTGCCTGCCGGGGAAGAAGTGGAGTTTTGTCTGGGTGCGGTATCGCGAATCGCGTGAATCGCGGCCGATTCTCTCCTCGCTTTCTCCCGTCGCCGGAAATTTCGACACAGCTCCGCTCAAGGCGGCGATCGAAGGGCTGCACGCGGAAAGCAGCTCGGCTAACGGGGCATCCGCGCTGCACCATTGGAGCGAGCTGGTGCACCACTATGTCGTGCGTTTCGCCCAGCCCCATTCGTCGGACGACCGGCTGTGGCGGCTGTGGCAGCGGGTGGAGACGGACCTGGCGCGGGGGTGGTCGTTAGAGGAACTCGCCGCCGCCGCTTGCATGAGCGGAGAGCACCTGCGGCGGCTTTGCCGGAAGGAAATCGGCCGGAGCCCGATGCAACACCTGACGCACCTGCGCCTTCAGCGGGCGCGCCATTTGCTGTCGGTCACCGACGACAAGGTCGAAGTGATCGCGAGGGCGGTTGGATTCGAGAGCGCGTTCACGTTTTCCAACACCTTCTACAAATGGATCGGCTGGCGGCCGTCCGAGTTCCGGCGCTAGCAGCCGCGCAGCGACGCCCAGGGCTCCTCGCCGCTGACATCGACGAGAAACGGCCCGGTGGCGGCTCCCGGCGAGAGGATGGCGAGGATCACCGCGTCCTTGCCGCTGAGGTTGAAAGTGGCGTGGACGACGCCGGGCGGCATGTGCGCGACCTCGCCGACCTTGAGGATTTGCTTTTCCTCGCCGACCCATTGCTCGACCTCGCCCTCGATGACGTAGATCGCCTCTTCCAACTCGGGATGGTGATGGAAATCATGGCCCTCGCCGGCGGGCAGGACGGCGCGGCAGATTTGCAGGTCCTTGGCGTTGGTGATCTCCGGACGGCACATCCAGTAGTTCGTGCGGCCCTTGAAGTCTTCCTTCATGGCCTCGGCTTGGGTGATGAATGGGGTTTTGTTCATGATTTTGATCGGGTGACGATTTCGGCGGGCAGCGGACCGGTTTGCTAGAAATAGGCGCTCAGGACGTATTGGAGCAACATTCGCTGGGTGGTGAAATACGCACCGTTGAGGGCGATGGCGTGGCGCATGATGTCGAGAAAGCGGTCTCGTTCGTTATAGTAAAGCGGAATCACGACGCGCTCGATTTTTTCATAGAGCGACGCGGCGTCGAGCGGCGTGGTTTGTGCCG
>NZ_JBIKBQ010000061.1:0-24106 GCF_058122085.1 Luteolibacter sp.
CACGCTCCTCGACGCCGCCGTCTTCTTCGCCGACACCCGCGAAGCCGATTTCTCCGTCTGCGGCAAATCCGATCCCACCGCCATCGCCAACCCATCCACTATCGAGCGTCACACGCGCCCCGATCCGCTCTGGCGCGTCTGGCTCCTCGCGCTCATCGCAGCCCTCCTCGTTTCCTGGAAATTCACCGCCGGGAGGGCCAGCGCATGAGCCTTTCACTCCTTGCTGTAAATGACCGGCTTGTCCTTCGAGCGAGGACGGCGGCGTACGGAAAACCGCCGTTCCCTTTCCTCAAGCGACATGCCCTCGTTAACCACCTCCACCAAATCCTTCAGCCGCTTGGCAAAGCGCGATTTTGCGTTCCATGTAAAAACGAGTGTTTTCCCCTGCTTTTTACAAACCAAGACTCCCGCCTTTTCGAACTTGTCGAGCTGGCGCTGGACCGAAAATAGCGTGACATTGAAATCCGATGAAATCGCCCTGCCATAAGACTCGCCGTAGTGATAGATGTGCAAAAGCACCGCTTCCGCAGCACTGCCTCCAAAAACCTCCCCAAGAGCCGTCATCTCCATGACCAAAAATCCAGGTCACATGACCTAGATTTCAAGTCAATAAATCCGATCCCATGAACCCGCTCGACTGGAAAACCTGCGACGAGAATGAGCTGTGGCGCTATGTCGCATGGCATCTTGAAGGAGAGGGCATCTCATGCGTCATGCAGGAGTTGGCCGACTGGTGTGAGGGAGAAGGCGCCTCCCCGGCATTTCAGGAACTGGAGCGCAATCTGAAGAACACCCCATGACCTTCACCTCACCGGAATACTTCCTCATCATCCCCGCCCTCGCGCTGGTTGGATGGTTCTGGCGCGGGCTGAAACTGCATTCACCGCTGCGCGCCATCCTGCTGGTCCTGGCCGTCATCGCGCTCACCGAACCGGTCATCCAGCACCAGCAAAACTCGCTCGACCTCTACGTGCTGCTCGACCGCTCGGACTCGACGGAGGACCTGATCGACAAAGGCCTGCCGGAGTGGCAGCGCTTGCTAGAGTCCTCGAAACCCTCGCGCCGCGACACGCTGCGCTTCATCAACTACGCCGGCGAAGTCGCCGAACTCGGTGCGGATGGATCGTCATTCACCGGTTCCCGGAAATTGACGAAAACCGGACTCGCCCTCCAATCCATCGCCGCGCAGGCCTATGAAAAGCGCCCGTCCCGCGTGCTATTATTCACCGACGGCTACTCGACCGAGCCGCTCCACGAAGCGGCCGCCCAAATGCAGGCGCGCGGCATCCCGCTGGACTTCCGACTGATCCGCGAGGAAACCGAGAACGACGCCCGCATCGCCCGCATCGGCTTCCCCGAGCGCGTCCAGGTCGGCGAGCCGTTTCTCATTTCCATCACCGTTCGCGGCGCCATGGACGCGACTTTCCCGCTCGTCCTGCGCCGCAACGGCCAGACGCTCACCGAATCATCCGTCACCCTCGTCAACGGCCTCGCCACCGTCGAGTTCACCGACCGCATCTCGCGCGGCGGCGGCTACGAATACCAAGCGGAAATCCGCCCGGAAAACGATGCCCATCCCGGCAACAACCGCGCCACCCGCTGGATCGAAATCACCGGCGGCCCGCGCATCGTGCTGGCCACCCGCTATCAGGACGACCCGGCCGCCAAGGCGCTTGAGGCGCTGGATTTCACCGTCGAGACCGTCACCGATCCATCGAAATTGAAACCCGGACTCATCGCCGGAGCGCGCGCCGTGATTTTGAACAACGTCCCCGCCCACGAGGTTCCAACAGACTTCATGAAATCGCTCGATTTCTTCGTCCGCGAGCAAGGCGGCGGACTGCTCATGGCCGGCGGCGAGCACTCGTTCGGCTCGGGCGGCTATTTCCAATCGCCCATCGACGCGCTGCTGCCGGTGTCGATGGAATTGAAATCCGAGCACCGCAAGCTCGCCGTCGCGCTCGCCATCGTGATGGACCGCTCCGGCTCGATGAGCGTCGGTGTCGCCGGCGGCCAAACCAAGATGGATCTGGCTAATTCCGGCGCGGCGAACGCCATCGACCTGCTAGGACCGATGGACCAGATCACCGTCTTCGCGGTCGATAGCGAGCCGACGAAGACCATCCCGCTGACCCGCATCGAAAATAGAAAAGCCGAGCTCAGCGCCCGCGCCCGCAAGATCAAATCCTCCGGCGGCGGCATCTTCGTTTACGCCGGCCTCAAGGCGGCGTGGGACGAGCTCAAGAAATCCCCCGCCGGCACCCGCCACGTCATTCTGTTTTCCGACGCCCAGGATTCCGAGGAACCGGGCGACTACAAAAACCTGATCAAGGAAATGACCGACAACGGCGCGACCATCTCGGTCATCGGTCTCGGCACCGACAAGGACTGTGATTCCGCGCTGCTGGACGACATCGCCAAGCGCGGCAACGGCCGCATGTTCTTCTCGAACCAGCCGATGGACATCCCGAAAATCTTCGCGCAGGAAACCGTCACCATCGCCCGTTCGGCTTTCATCAAGGACCCCGTCGGCGCGCAAGCCACCGGCCGCTGGGCGGAAATCTCGCCGAAGCCGATCGACTGGTTCAAACAGGCCGATGGCTACAATCTCTCCTACGCCCGCGAGGACGCCACCGTCTCGCTGGTTTCCACGGATGAATACCTCGCGCCGCTGGTCGCCCATGCCCGGCGGGGCCTCGGACGCAGCGCGGCGGTGTCATTTCCGCTGGGCGGCGAATTCTCCGAAACCGCTAGAAATTGGCCGGGCTACGGCGATTTCCTCCAGACCATGGGTCGCTTCCTGATGGGTGAGGACACGCCGCCGGGCATCGCCTTGCGCCATCGCCTCGACGGCACGCGCCTGACACTGGACCTGTTATATGACACCGCCGCCTGGTCGCAAAAACTCTCCGCCATGCCGCCCAAGGTCCGGCTGCGCGACGACACCGGCGGCGCCACGCTCGATCTCCCGTGGCGGCGGATCGCGCCCGGCCATTTCTCGCTCACCCGCGATCTCGAGGAAGGCAGCGTCGTCCGCGGCGCGGTCCAGGTCGCCGGCAACGCGCTGCCATTCGGCCCGCTCAGCGTCGGCTCGTCGGTCGAGTGGGCCTTCGAACCCGAGCGTCTGACAGAACTGCGCGCCGTCTCCAGCCAAACTCGCGGCCGCGAGCTGCTGGACATTTCCAAAGCCTGGCTGCGGCCGCCGTTTCTGGCGGAAACCTCGCTGCGCCTGCCGCTCGGCATCGCCCTGATCCTCATCGTGCTGGCGGACGCGCTTCTCACCCGGACCGGCTGGAAACTGCCGCAACTCGCGCTGCCAAACCGCATTCCGCGAGCCCCGCGCGTGAAGATCCCCAAGCTAAAACGCGCGGAAAAAACCGCCCCACTTCCGCCCGTCGTAGCAGTCCCGGATGTGCCGAAAGCGCCTCCGCAAGAGGAGTCGGCACGCAGCGCCAGGTTCCAGCGGGCGAAGGATAAGAAGTAGGTTCTGCAAATTGCTTCAGGGATCCTAAATACCCGAAAGCGCCACATCTTGCGTCCAGTCGGACATTCCCACACCATATACGGTATCAATCCGGCTTCATGGATTGCAGACCGGCTTGCCTCGGTTACTCTGCGCGCGGCCCACTTCCCTCTCGGGCTTCACCCTTAACCAACTCCTGTCTGCATGTATCTCAAAACTCTCGAAATCCACGGCTTCAAGTCGTTCGCGGATAAAACCGTGTTCGAATTCGCCAAAGGCGTGACCGGCATCGTCGGTCCTAACGGCTGCGGCAAGTCCAACGTGGTCGATGCGATCCGCTGGGTGCTCGGCGAAACCTCCGCCAAAGCCCTCCGCGGCGGCGAAATGGCCGACGTCATTTTCAACGGCACCGAAAAGCGCAAGCCGCTCGGCATGGCCGAGGTCACGCTGACGATGGCCGACTGCGAAGGCCCGCTGAAGGTCGATTTCAATGAAGTCGCCCTCACCCGACGGGTCTTCCGCGACGGGCGTTCGGAATACCGGATCAACGGCACGCTTTGCCGCCTGAAGGACATTCACGACCTGCTGATGGACACCGGCATCGGCCGCACCGCCTACTCGATCATGGCGCAGGGCCAGATCGACCAGATCCTTTCCTCCAAGCCGGAAGAACGCCGCGCGGTGTTCGAGGAAGCCGCCGGCATCACGAAATTCAAGCGCGAAAAAAAGGAAGCGCTGCGGAAACTCGAATTCACCGAGGCCAACCTGCTGCGCGTCTCCGACGTTCTGGCAGAACAAGAGCGCCGGATGAACTCGCTGCGCCGCCAGGTGGCCAAAGCCCGCCGCTATCAGGCACTCGCCGCCGACACCCGCGTGCTCGACAGCCACCTCGGCCACCGGAAATTCGTCGAACTCACCGCCGAGCGCGACGAGCTGGTCGTTTCCATCCGCGGCCTCGAAGTCCGCGACACCGAGCTGGAAATGCAGCTTCCCGCCAAGGAGGAAGCGGTCACCGAAGCGCGCACCGCCGCCCGGATTTTCGAAGGCGAACTCGCCGAACTCCGCCAGCGCCTCAACGAACACCGCAACGCGCTGAACTCCGCCGCCGGCCGGATCTCCTTCAACGACGAGCGCAAGGCCGAGCTCGAATCCCGCATCCGCCAGAACCACGAGGACATCGCCGAAACGCGCGAGAAGCTCGCCAAGCAGGAGTTCGAATTCATCGCAGCCAACGAGTCGCTCGACCAACTCAGCCGCATCATCGCCGAGAAGGAAATCCAGCTCGCCGACCAGGAAACCCGCACCAAAGGCACCCGCGAGGAGCGCGAAACCATCGAGACCGCGCTGCGCGAAACCCGCGGCGAGGCGAACCGCACGCAGACGATCATCGCCTCGATGCAGGCGAAAATCGAAAGCGCGCTCGCCCAGCTCGAAGGCAACCGTGAGCGCTCGCGCCAACTCGGCGATGAGGAGCAACGCCTCACGCTGGAACTCGAAGAATTCCGCGCCGAGCAGGCCCGCATCGCTGGAGAAGTCGAAGCCACCGGCTCGATGCTCGGCGAACTCACCGAAGCGTTCCAAATCGCCGAGCGCACCTATCAGCACACCCGCGGCGACCTTGACGCCGCCCGCGTTGCTTCGATCGAGTCGAACAAGGTGCTTGCCCAGCGCTCCGCGCGTTTCGACGCCGTCCGCCAGCTCGTCGAAAGCGGCGAGGGCTTTGAAAAAGGCACCCAGAGCGTGCTCAAGGGCCTCGGCAATCCGGAACAATTCAAACCCGGCATTCACGGCGTGCTCGCTTCGTTCATCGAAGCCGACAACACCTGCGCCCGCGCCATCGAGGCCGCCCTTGGAAACCACCTCCAAGCCGTGCTCGTCCAGGACCAGGCGATGGCGGAAGCGGTCATCACCCGCCTGACGGAAAAACAGTTGGGAGTCGCTGCCGTGCTGCCGGAAACCTTTGTCGGCCATTCCGCCGGCACCCAGATGGAGTCGCTGCCGGAAGGCGCGACCGCCTGGGCGCTCGACCGGGTGAAGTCCGACAACCGCATTTCCACCGTTATCGAAAAACTGTTGGGAAAAGTCCTCATCGTGCCGAATCTCGCGAGCGCGCTGCGCCTGCGCGCCGCTCACCCGGGCGTCACCTTCGTCACTCTGGCAGGAGTGATTCTATCCGGTGAAGGCATGCTCCGCGGCGGCACCGGCGCCGAAGGCAGCACCTCCGTTCTCGAACTTCAAAACGAAGTCCGCTCGCTCGCCGCCGAAGTCGCCGAACTCACCGCCGCCGACGAGGCCGCCCGCACCCGCGTGACCGACCTCGAAGCCCGCCTCGAGCAACTCCGCGAGGAAGTCGAGGTTTCGCGCGAGCGCCTTCAGCGTCAGAAGGTCGATCTATCAACCCTCCAGGGCCAGCTCAGCCTCGCCACCCGCGAGGTCGAGAATTTCGAAACCAAACTCGAAAACGTCAAATGGGAGCGCGGCGAACTTGAAAACCGCGAGCGCGCAGCCGCCGAAAGCCGCGAACACATGGAAGAGGAACTCGCCGGAGCCCGTGATCGCCTTGAAGCCCTCGAAAACGAGTCGCGCCGCCTGCAATCCGAGTCGGATTCCGTCGTCCGCCGCGAGCAGGACATCGTTGAATCGCTCAACGAACTCCGCACCGAGCTCGCCGTCGAGCGCCGCGCCAGGCAGTCCGCCGAAGAGCAGCAGAAGCCGATGGAAGCGCGCCTCTCCGAACTCCGCGACCTCGCCATTCGCCGCGAGACGGAGATCGACGCGTTCGACCAGCGGATCGAAGCCGCCCAAGGCGAGAACGCCCGGCTTTCCGAGGAATGCGAGTCGCACCGTGCCGAAGTGGAAGACCTCCAAGTGGAAATTAACACCCGCTCCGAAGGCCGCGCCGCTTTGCTCGAAGCCATCGAAACCGCCGAGACATTCCTCGCCGCGCTCCGCCGCGACCACTCGAAGGTGAACGAGCAAAAAGGCCGCGAGGAAATCAACTGCACCAAGCTCGACCTGCGCCTGGAAAGCCTCGTCACCACGATCCAGGAGCGCCACCAAATCGACCTCGCCACCTTTGAGCCGGACGCCCACGCGCTGCTCACCAGCATCGCCTCGCAGAAAGCCCTCCAAGGCCGCGGCGGTCGCCAGTCCATCGTCACCGGCGACGAGTCGGACGAAAACGCCGAGGACGAAATGCCAACCGTCGTCGTCGACGGCACCAGCGACGAGATGGAAATCCCCGGCGAAATGACCGGCGAGCCGGATTGGGAATTCGTCGAGTCCATCGTCGCCGACATCAAGCGCCGCCTCGACACGATGGGCCCGGTCAACCTCGACGCCATCGAGGAGTTCGAGGAACTCGAGGAACGCTACAATTTCCTCAAGAACCAGCACGACGACCTCGTCAACTCGAAGTCCGAGCTGCTCGAAGTCATCGACCGCATCAACACCGAGACGCAGCGCCTGTTCTCCGAAACCTTCGCCCAGGTCAAAATCAACTTCCGCGAGATGTTCAAGGAGCTCTTCGGCGAAAAGGGCGAGGCCGACCTCAATCTAATCGACGCCAACGACCCGCTCGAATCCGGCATCGAGATCACCGCCAAGCCGCCGGGCAAGAAGCTCCAGTCGATCACGCTGCTCTCCGGTGGCGAGCGCTCGATGACCGCCGTCGCGCTGCTGTTCTCGATCTACATGATCAAGCCCAGCCCGTTCTGCGTGCTCGACGAGCTCGACGCGCCGCTCGACGAGTCGAACATCAACCGCTTCGTCAAGGTGCTCGACCGCTTCATCGACAACTCGCAGTTCATCATCGTCACCCACTCGAAGCGCACGATGGCCCGCGCCGACGTGATGTATGGCGTGACGATGGAAGAGTTCGGCGTCTCCAAACCCGTCGGCATGCGCCTCACCGCGGACGACGGCCAAGGCAACAAGACCGAGGCGAAAAGCGCCGCGCAAAAAGCCGCCCTCAGGCTCGACGCGTAACAGCGACCACCGGTCGCCGTTTCAGATAGATTCTCCAGACAGGAGAGGGAAACCGGGGGTGGTGCGAATGGTCCGAGTGGGCCCCGCGCCGCCCCCAATTTCATGGCATGGTGGCGATCCAGCAGTAGCCGCAGCCATCAAGGACTGGTCACCTTCAAGCGCATGAACTTTCTCAGGCTGCCGACAGTTGGAATACTGAAGGTGTGGGTGGTGCCAGTGCCCGTGTCGAGCACTGGCAGCCAGCTCGCCGGGGTCAAATCCGGACTCCACTCGGCACCGTAGGTGATTCCGGTGATGCCAGCGGGTTCGGTGAAGCTGATCACGAAATTCCCTGCGACTCGCTGTGCCGGAGGAAACTGCACGGATGCTCCCGAATTTGGATTCAGCCCGAAGGCGAATTCCAGCAAGTTAGACAGTCCATCGAAATCGGGATCGACATCCCAACCCGCGACCGCGGGGTCGCCCGCCTGATCTCCGAATTTCTCGTCCAACCAAAGTTCTTTCGCGTCAGCGAAAACACGGACTTGGAACGACTGCTTGCCACTGCTGCCCACCGCGTTCCACGCCTCGATCTCAAGATCGTGGTTTCCCAAGAGCGGCGTAGCTTGGAGCAACCCGCTCAGCGGGTTAAACGACCATCCGCTCGGCAAGCCGTCTGCGGCGAAAGCGGTGGCTGCAGGAGCCGTCGTGATCAAATGGGAAAATGCCTGCCCTTCGATTGCCCGAAGCACCGTATCCCCGGAAAATGCCGGCGTTCCCACGGCGGACGAAATGACAAAGGTCACCGCGCGGAACTCGCCGGTTCCCTGGGCATTCACTCCCCAGACCTGAACCACGTGCGTTCCGGGCTCCACAGGGACACCGGAAATGACTCCTGTTTGAGCATTCAGCGAGATTCCGAATGGCAGTGCCGAGGCATCATAGAAGCTCACCGTGCCCGCAGCGGAGATGGAGGCGTTGAACGCGACACCCACACGGCCTGATACCGAGAGGCCTGCTGTCTCTCCATCATGAATGCTGCTGCCCACGGGTTGAATTGTAATTGCAGGGGCGGTGGTAACTCCTGTGAGGTTGATGTCATAGGGGTTCTCGTCGGCATCGTTGTTTGCGATCTGAATCGCGGCGGTTTTTGTTCCGGTGGAGGTTGGCGCGAAGCGAACAATAAAAGTGGCGCTGCCGCTGGGACCGGTGATGGGACTGGAAGGCTGGGCGATAACGGTGAAATTGCTACTGCCCGTCACGGCGACTTTCGGGGTGCCGGTAAGGGTGAGATCGCCGATGCCGATGTTCTTGATGATGAAGGTGAGATCAGAGGTGCTGCTCACGGCGGTGAGTCCAAAAACTTTCAAGCCCCCGCTGGCAATGACTGTCCCAGCTTGTTCGATGGCGATCTCGGGAGGTGGTGCCGTCGCGTTTAAATCAAAGACATAGGCTGCGCCGGAAATATCTGCACTGTAATTTGGGACACTGTCCACCCCCGTCGTGCTGCTGGCTTCTCCGGGAGCTCCTACGACCACTGTCGCACCCGACACCGCAACTGAATGGCCGAAATACCAATTGTATTTGGAGTTGCTGGCTTTGAGATATGTCTGCTGGCCCCACGTAGACTCCCATCACCGTTGGACGTGATCGGGTCATTTGTCCGCCCGCCGGTTCCAGGCGACCAAGTCTTTGTAACGCAGTCCCTTGCCGCCGAAAAGATCCAGCGCGCTGCCGACCGTCACGTCCACCGCGCCGCGCCCGGCCTGCTCGACAAGTAACAGATCCGACATCGTCGCCGCGCCGCCCGCGTAGGTCACCGGGCGTTTTCCCCAGCTTCCTAGCAGCGCGACCAGTTCCGCGTCGATTCCGCCGCACAGGCCCTCGACGTCCGCCGCGTGGATCAGGAACTCGTCGCAAAACGGCGCGAGCCGGTCGAGCGTGGCGTGATCCACCGTCAGGTCGGTCAGCGTTTGCCAACGGTTCATCGCCACCGTCCAGCCCGCCGCGGTCCGGCGGCAGGAAAGGTCGATCACGAGTTTTTCGCGGCCGATTTCACGCACCAGCGAGCGCAGGGCGTCTTCGAGAAATTTCCCCGCCGGGTCAAACAGCGCGGAAGTCACGATCACCTGGCTCGCCCCGGCCTCCAGCCATTCCGCCGCGTTGCCCTCGTGGATCCCGCCGCCGATCTGCAATCCTCCCGGATAAGCAGCCAACGCTTGCCGCGCCGCCTCATCATTTCCCGGCCCGAGCTTGATCACGTGCCCTCCCGTTAGTCCGTCGTCGCGGAAAGTCTCCGCGAACCACCCGGCCGGCCGGTCCGAAACGAAATTCTCCGTCGGCCCCGCGCCCTCGTCGCGCAGGCTGCCGCCGACGATTTGTTTCACCTTGCCTTGGTGGAGGTCGATGCACGGGCGGAATCTTGTCATGGGAATCAGAGCTGCTGGGATGTTCGTTACCAAGTCTTCCGCTGCAAGCCGGCTTCTTCAAAAGCAGTCGTGGACTTCAGTTTGCGAGGCTGCGGGCCGCGAGCAATTTGTCCACGTACTTCGCGAGCATGTCGGTCTCCAGATTCATCGCCTGGCCGATCGTCGCGCGGTGGAGGTGGGTATGCTCCCAGGTGTGCGGGGTGATCCAGAACACCGCGCCGTCGGAGGTGAGCTCAGCGATGGTGAGGGAAATGCCGTCGAGGGTCAGCGAGCCCTTGTCGATGCAGAGGCGGTGGATTTCCGGCGGCAGGGAAACGCCGACGATGTGGTCCTGGCCGCTGGCTTCGAGGCGGGTGATTTTCCCGGTGCCGTCCACGTGGCCCTGGACGAAATGCCCGCCGAAGCGGTCGCCGACCATCATCGCGCGTTCCAGATTCACGATCGATCCGGCGGCGAGCGCGCCGAGCGAGGTGACGCGCAGGGTCTGGGCTAGCAGGTCGAAGGAAACCCGGCCGGGCGCGAGTTCGGCGACGGTCAGGCAGCAGCCGTTGATGGCCACCGAGTCGCCGAGGGCGAGTTCGGCGGCGAAGGGGATATCGAGCGTGAGCCGCGCTTGTTCGCCTTTGGATTCAAGGCTGAGCAAGGTGCCGATGGCTTCGACGAGTCCGGTGAACATGGGGTGTTAGTGGGCGGCGGGTGCGGTGGTTTGGACTTTTTCCACCGGCGCGAACATTTCGTCGATGCCGCGGTCGGGGAAAAACAACATGCAAAGCGCGACGATGATCGTCGGCAGGAGGGCGGCGAGCGCGAGCTTCACGGGAGAGACTCCCTCGCCGAAAAACTTGCCGAGCAGCGCCTGGCCGGCGGGGTTCGGCGCGTTGGCGATGACGGTGAGTCCGCCGCCGGTCACTGCTCCGGCGAGGACGGCGTATTTCAACTGGGGTGAGAGCCCTTCGACCTGGCTGGCGAGGAAGGTGATGGCGGCGTTGTCGTTGAAGGAGGTCAGAATGGTGGCGCCGAGGAACAGCGGGATTTCCGACAGGCTCGAAATGATCGGCGCGAGCCACCAGCCTTGCAGCCCGCCGTGGATGACCAGCCCGGCAAGGAAGAATCCGACGAGGATCGGTCCGCGGAGATTGACTTCGTGCTGGTGGTTCGCGGTGGCTTGGGAGAACGCGAGAAAGAACAGGAATCCGCCGATGAACAGGGGCGGATAGTGGGAGAAGGCCACGGTCCAGGCCATGAACGCCAGGTGCGTGAGGGTGATGAACAGCGGCACGCGGCGCTTCTCCTGGATCATGTCGCCCACACCGTCTCCATCATGGTCGCCCGCCCGTTTTTCCATGGCGGCCAGTTCCTTGCGGAAGCAGAAGAAGTAGATCGCGGTGGATATCAGGATGGAAACGATCGCCTTGTCGCCGTAGTGGAGGAACATTTCGGAGCTGGTGATTCCCCATTTCTTGGCGACCATCAGGACCGGCGGCGCGGCGAAATTCGTCATGACGCCGCCGATGGAAATGTTGACGAAAAGCAGTCCCAGCGTGGCGTAGGCGAATCGCGGGGACGGCTTGAGTTGATAGAACTTCTTGGCCAGCAGCATCGCGGCGATGGTCATGGCGCCGGGCTCGGTGATGAACGAACCCAGCAGCGGAGCGACGATCATGATCGAAAGCCACCAGGCCGCCGGGGTTTGTTTGCCGATGCGGGCGAAGTGGCTGAGGCAGGACTCGGCGAAGCGCAGGATCGGCCGGGTGGAGGCGAGCGCCATGATGATCACCACGAACAAGGGCTCGGTGAAATTGACGCCCATGATGTAGGTTTTCACGGTCGCAAGGTCGTAGAAGGCGATGATCGCGCCCACCAGGGCGACGACCCAGATGCCGAAGATCGCCTCCACCTCGCCGAGGAAATGGAGCAGCGTCGCCTTGAAGTTGACGAGGTCGTCGGCCTCCGTCGTTTCGTGAAGGTCAGCCTTCAAGCGGCGGACCTTCGCGCCGTGATCGTGCTGCACCTTGTGGGAGAGCTTGGTGATGGGGATGGCGAAAAAGGTGTGGATGATGGCGAGGACGAAGATGATCGTCGCCACCAGCAGGAACGGCTGCTGCTTGGCCCGGAAACTGAGTTTGGCACCGATGCCATCCAGCCCCATGGCCTTTTCCCGTTCGGCGAATGTCGCCATTTCGGTGACGAAGGCGGGCTCCTTGGCATGGGCGTCCGCGGCAAAGGCGCCGGCGGGGACTAGCAGGAAAATAACGGCAAACAGCAAAACGAGTGATTTCATCATGGGGCGGAGCGGGGTCCGCTGAAGTCATAGGCAAGGCGCGAACCGCGGGCAAGGGAAACCGGGAGCAGGGGGAAGCGAGTGATTGACCGGGCTGCGGGTTCCGGTGAAGATGGCGGCGTTTTGTCAGACTTGGAAACAGCACGTGAGGAAGCCGGCGCGCGCCCCAAGCGACGCCGTAAGAATCGGCGCTGGGTTTTTGCCGCGGTGCTGGTGCTCGGTTTGCTTTGGCTGAATGGCCCGGGAATCCGGCTGGTCGCTCCCCGCGCGGCCTCGTATTTCCTGGAAAAAGCCGGACTGCGCGGAAATTTCAAGGTCGGCGGAAGTCTCACCGGCGGCCTGTCGTTTTCCGATCTGAAAATCGAGGGCGACCGCGCGCTCGCCAGCCTGAGCATCGACCGGGCCACGCCGGACTACCAATGGCGCGGTCTGCTCAGGGGCCGCTTGCAAGGCCTCGCGGTGGACGGCGTGCATGTGGATCTCCGGCTGGGGCTGAAGAAGGATGATGAAAAAAAACCGCCGATGGATTTGAAGAAACTGGTGGAAACCCTGCGCGCCGTGCGGGGAAGGATCGTGCCCGTGGAGCTCGATTTGAACAACGTCAGCCTCGCCGCCACCCGCGATGGGAAACCGCTTTTGTCACTCGCGCCGAGCCGCGTTTCCCACAAGTCCGGCAGCGGGGGTATCCTGCTCGGACTCGGCGTCCTCACCGAAGCCGGCGGCCGCGAGTGGCCGGCGCGGGAATCCACCATCGCCTGGGCGCCCGACGCGCTCTCGATCGCGCGCGTCGATCCCTATCCGGGCGTTAGCCTGCGCGACCTGTTCGTGCGGCTTCCGGCCTGCGGCGAGCCATCGGCGGAAGCAGAGCTGCATCTGGATGACGCGGTGTTCGTGGTCACCGGCGCGGCGGGTTTCGCATCGGCTAGAATCGATCTCCGCGAGGGCAGGCTTGATGTGGCGCAAGCGGCGAAACGCTTCGGATTTGAGATCCCGGCCAGCGCGACGCTCACTTCCCTGGCGGTTGAGCTGGATCAAATCCTGCCGAAGCCGAAGTCCGCGACGGGCACGGTGAGATTGTTGTTGGAAAACATCGCCTGGAAGGATTGGAGCGCGTCCGAGCTGGCCATGGACGCGACGCTTGCCGCGGATCAAGCGTCGGTGACCTCCCGCGGATTCATGCTGGGCACCGGCTTCTCGCTGGACGCCGCTGCTCCCGTGACGCGCGGAGAAAACCGCTTCGTGCTCGGCGACACGCAGGGCCGTTTCAACATCGCGGACCTACCCAAGCTCCTGCGCGAACTGGCGGCCCGCGTGCCGGCCATCGACCCGCAGGCTCCGGTCCCGCCGTCGAGCGTGGACGGAAATTTCAACGTCTCCTTTCTCGCGAACAAGCCCCAAGCCGCCACCGCCGACCTCGTCTTGAAACCGGATGACGCCGAGCTCGCTTCTCCCGTCGCGCTCAAAGCTCGCTGGGCGCGAGGCCACCCGCTCGGCGCGGATCTCGCGCTCGATGGCCTGAACGCCACCGCGAGCTATCAGCCCGGACCCGCGACCTATCAGGCCACGCTCGGTCTGGACGAATTCACCAGCAGCCGGATCGACCGCTGGCTGGCCGTGGTGAAAGTGAAACCCGGCGGCACCGCCGACCTGACCGGCAAATGGAGCGGCAGCGGCGAGCTGAAATCGGGAAAACACCGGGGCGATCTGTCACTCTCCCAAGCCACCTGGTCGCGTGAGGCCGCGCCGCCGGTCACCGCCATCGGCGGCATTCGCTACGACTGGCCGGCGGGCTTCGAAACCCAGGGCCTGCGGCTACGGGTGAACGAGCAGACGGTGGCGATCGAAGCCGCGCTTGCCGACAATCTGCTGGAGCTCCGCCATTTCCTCTGGAGCGACGGCAAGGAGGAGCTCGCCGAGGGCACGGCCAGCCTGCCGGTGCCGCGGGATTTCTCGAAATGGCGCGACACGCTCGCCAAGGACGCCCGGCCGCTGGCGGTCTCCATCAAGTCGCGGGTGCTCTCGCTGGGCGTGCTCAAGGAGTGGCTTCCGGCCATGGAAAAACTCGACCCGCGCTCCACCGGCCAGCTTGATTTGCAAATCTCGGGAACCTACCCGGAGCCGGTGGTCGATGCCGTTCTGGAGGCCAAAGACCTCCGCGCGCCGACGCATCCGAAGCTGCCGCCCGCCGGTTTGAAGCTCGTGCTTGCCGGCCGCGACGGGCGTCTAACGTTGGACGGAGGCGTCACCGCTCCGGACTTTCCCGCGACCGTCATGAAGGCATCCATGGCGTTCCGCCCGGCCGAATGGGCCGAGGCGCCCGGTCGGATCAAGGAGGAGCTCGTGGAAGCGCGCGTCGATCTCCCGCGCCTGGATCTCTCGCGTTTCAGCTCCCTTGTCCCGGCCGCCGAGCGGATCGCCGGAATCGCAACCGGCAACATCGTCGTCTCGGGAAAGCTCGGCAAACCCGAGCTCAAGGGTGCCATCGGCCTAACCGGTATTGGCTTCCGTTTCAAGAACGACCGCTTTCCCGCCATCGAAGGCGCGTCCGCATCCCTGGATCTCGCCTTGGACCGCGTCATCCTGAAGAGCCTGAAAAGCAGCGTCGCGGGGGGGACCTTGCAGGGCGACGGCTCGCTCGCGATCACCGACGGCAAGCCGGGTGAAATCGACCTGCGCCTCCGCGGCGACCATCTGCCGTTAGTTCGCGACGATGTTTTGATTCTCCGCGCCAATGCCGATCTCCGCCTGCAAGGCCCGTGGCAGCGGCCGGTGCTTTCCGGCAGCGTCGGCGCGGTGGACAGCATTTTCTATCGGGACATCGAGTTGCTGCCCATCGGCTCGCCCTTCGTCGCCCCCCGGGCAGCGGCCTTGCCGAAAATCGACGCGCCGAAAGCCCGGCCAAGCTCCATTCCCGAACCGTTCCGGGACTGGGCGCTCGACGTGCAGGTCGGCACCCGGGAACCGCTGCTGATCCGCGGAAATTTCGCCACCGGCGAGGTCACGGGGAAGGTCCGCATCGGCGGCACGTTCGGGGCTCCCGCGCCGGATGGGGCGCTTGAAATTAAGAATTTCCGCGCCGCCCTGCCGTTCAGCACCTTGTCCGTCAGCTCGGGCACGGCGACCTTCACCCCCGCGTCCGGCTTCGATCCGATGCTGGAGATCCGCGGCACCGCGGAGCCCCGTCCTTACCGCGTGACCGTCTATGCCTACGGTCGCGCCTCCGATCCCCAGCTCGTTCTAACTTCAAATCCGCCGCTGCCGGAAAATGAAATCATGACCCTGCTCGCCACCGGCACCACCACCACTGGTTTGGAAGATCCGCAGGCGGCCTCCTCGCGCGCCCTGCAGCTCCTCGTCGAGGAAATGCGGCGCGGCAGGTTCCGCATCGGCAGGCAGCTCCGTCCCCTGTTGGGGCTGCTGGACCGGGTCGATTTCAGCCTCGCCGAGGCCGATCCGTATTCCAGCGATGCCTTCTCCACCGCCACTTTGTCGGTCACGGACCGCTGGTTTCTTTCCGCCGGAATGAGCGCGACCGGCGACTCCCGCGTGCTCGCGATCTGGCGTCTTTCCTTCCGCTGATGAACCTGCTCCGCACCAGCTTGATACTCATGCTCACGGCACTGTCCGCCGTCGCGGAGACACGCGTGCGGATCACCGGCATGAAGCAGAAAACCGAGAACGAGATTCTCGATCTCATGGGCGGCAGGCTGGCGCATGTCCGGGCGAATGAAGCGGCGCCGTCACGCGCGGATGACGCCGCGTTCCTCGTCCGGCAGGTGCTGCGGAAGGACGGTTACACCGATGTCCGGGTGGATTGGAAAATCGTCGGCCGCGCGGAAATCGTGCTCACCGTGGATGAGGGAGGGCGATTCTCGCTGGGGCGGGTCCGCGTGAACGGCGTGCCGCCCGCCCAGGCGGAACAGCTCGCGAAACTATACCGCCGTCCCGCGCAGAAGGGTCATTCGCTCACATCCGGCGCCGCCCCGTTCAGCGAGGAGGACGTGGAAACCGGCCTGTCCTATCTTCGTCAGGAGCTCAATGCCCAAGGCCATTGGGGGGGCGAGGCCGCCGTCACTTCCCGCACCACTGATCCGGCTTCCGGAGCGGTTGATCTAACGATCGATGTGCGTCCGGGGCCGTTGTACAGCATCAGCGAAGCGAAAATCGTGAGTCGGGACGGTCGCGGCGTGCCTGAAGCGCAAGCGGCCGCGAAGCCTTATGCCGGCAAGACCGCCACCACCGGGAACTTGAACGCCATGCGCCTCGCGGTGGAAGAAGCGTTTGTGAGCAGTGGTTATCCCGATGCGGAAATTTCGATGACCCGCACTCTGGCCGGCCCGCGATTCATCCCTGAATTTTCCATTGATCTTGGAAAACGCGTGCGCCTCAACCGGATTGAAATCGAGGGGCTGGTGCGCACCAATCCGAAGCGGATCGAAGCCAGGTTGAAGCCCCTTGAAGGGGATTGGTATGACGAGGCGGCGATGAACAAGCGCCTCCGCGGCTTTCTGGCCATCGGCGCGTTTTCCTCCGCCCGCCTCGAGACCCGCGAGATCGCGGGAGACAGCATCGACGCGACCCTGCATCTGGAAGAAGCGCGCGCCAAGGAGATCAGCCTCGCGGCTGGCTTCGATTCCTATCAGGGGGCGCTGCTGCGGACCACCTACACCGACAGGAACCTCATGGGCGAGTTGCTCGGATTCAGCACCGGATTCGAGTTCAGCTCGCGCGGAGTGTTAGGCGAGACACGGCTCGTTGATCCATGGTTCATGGGGACCGACGTGGCCGCGAGCGCCCGCGTCTACGCCCTCATTTACGGCCGGGAGGGATACAGCTCGTTTGAAACCGGTCTGGAGGGAACCGGGGCCTGGGAGTTTGGCGATCACTATAAATTAGAGGCTCTCGCCGGCTTCTCCTTCGTGAACCTCAACGAGGACGGACTTCCCGTGTCGGAGCTCGGGGAGACCGTTTACGGCCAGCCCCGCCTCCGCGTCACGCAGACGCTGGACTACCGGGACAGCGCGGTCCTGCCCCGCAATGGCTGGAAGTTGGCGGCTCCGTTGGAAATCGGCTCCGCCATGGGTGATCTATCCACTTCCTATGTCCGGGCGGAGCTTTCCGGCGCTTGGTATCATACGTTTGAAAACGACTGGCAGATCGTGCTTGGCGCGGCAGGCGGAGTCCTCGTGCCATCCGGCGGCGGCGTGGATCTCCCGATCAATCTCCGCTTGTTCAACGGCGGCGCGCACAGTGTCCGCAGTTTCCCCGAGCGCGAACTGGGGCCCACCGTCGAGGGCTTTCCGACCGGCGGGGAAAGCATGTGGCACGCCAATGCCGAACTCATCCGCAGGCTTGCCGGTAGTCTCAAAGCCGTCGGTTTTGTCGATGCCGGCAGCCTTTCCCGGGAGTTTGACAAGCTCGGTTCCGCTGACGTGGAGCTTGCGGTCGGGCTGGGTCTGCGGCTGGATTTGCCCATCGGCCCCGTGCGGTTGGAATATGGCTACAACCTCACCCGGGATCCGGGCGATCCCGTCGGCACGCTCCATTTCGCCATCGGCGTGGCGTTTTAACACCCGCCGGATTTCCCCTTCACGCTGGACTTGCGGATGATCCCGTAGAGCCTGTGCAGGTCGTCCGCGGGCGATCATCAGATCCATGGCCGACAGCTTCCGCCCCCAAACCACATCGCCGCCTGTCCTCGGGGCGGGCGGTCCGGTGTGGGATGAAATGAGCGATCCGCGCGGCCAGATCAGGCCGCATTGGTTCAGCATGGGGCAGAAAATCCAACGCTGGAGCACCGAGC
This sequence comes from Luteolibacter sp., assembly GCF_058122085.1. Taxonomy (NCBI): domain Bacteria; kingdom Pseudomonadati; phylum Verrucomicrobiota; class Verrucomicrobiia; order Verrucomicrobiales; family Verrucomicrobiaceae; genus Luteolibacter; species Luteolibacter sp. The sequence goes on from NZ_JBIKBQ010000061.1 coordinate 17,943, forward strand.
AGCGCGGTTCGATCGCCGCCGCCGCCGCCCGCATGATCGCGGATCTGGGAACCACCTTCAATGTTTACAGCGACGTTGGCGGCGTGGGTCAGCCTTACGAGCTCGATCCCGTTCCGCTGTTGGTTCCCGCCGCCGAGTGGGCGCAGGTTTCGGCCGGGCTGGCGCAGCGGGCGCGCTTGATCGACACGGTTCTGGCGGATCTTTACGGCCCGCAGCAACTGCTGCGCGAAGGTTTGATCTCGCCGGACCTGGTGAATTCTAGCCCGGCCTTTCTCCACTATGCACGCGGCGTCCAACCGGTCGGCGGCCGCTTCGTCGTTACCACCGGCTGCGATCTCGTCCGCCTGGCTAACGGTCAGTGGACGGTGTTCCGCGACTACACCAGCGCGCCGGGCGGGCTGGGCCAGGTGTTGGAAAACCGCAACGTCACCTCGAACCTCCTTTCCGACCAGTTCGAAGCCCTGCGCGTCGCCCGGCTCGGCGCGTTCTTCGATCTGGAGCGCCGCACGCTGCAATCGCTGCTGCCGACGCGCGGCGAGATGCCTAACGTGGTTTTCCTCACGCCCGGCTTCCGCCATCCGTCTTATTTCGAACACGCCTACAAGGCGCGGTTGCTAGGTTTTCCGTTGGTCGAGCCTGCGGACCTCACCGTCCGCGAGCGCCGCCTGTTTTTGAAAACCCTGTCGGGCCTGCGCCGGATCGACGGGGTCGCCAGCCGGATCGATGACGACGGCCTCGACCCGCTCGAACACTGGGTCCGCGGCCGCGGCGGGGTGCCCGGAATGGTGGAAGCGTGGCGCACGGGAAATGTCGCGCTGGCCAACGCGCCGGGCGCCGGTTTCGCGGCGAGCCCCGCGCTGATGCCGTTCCTCCCGGGGATTTGCCGCAAGTGGTTCGGCGAGGAAATCAAGCTGCCGTTCGTGGAAACCTGGTGGCTCGGCCAGCCCGACGTGCGCCGCCGCGTGCTGGAGAATTTGCACCGCTACGTGCTGCTTTCCGCATTCCATCGCGACTCCCATCTGCCGCTGCGTTGCGCGAGTCTATCACCCGCCGCGCGCAAGCAGTGGGTGGCCGCGATCGAGGAGCGCCCGTATGATTTCGTCGCCCAATTGGACATCACCCCGAGCGAGGCGCCGTCGCTCGAAGCACGGGGAATCCGCCAGCGCCCGGTCATCTGGCGTGCCTTCACCGTCAATGCGGCGGACGGTCCGGTCGCCCTTCCGGGCGGTCTCGCCAGAGTCGGAAAAACCGCGCAAGCGCCGCAGTTGTGGCCGCCGCACGCGGGATTCACCAAGGACGTCTGGGTCTCTGATAGCACCACGGGTTTCAGCGCGAAGGCCGATGTGAAATACCCGCGGCCGCTGAAAGACCGGCATCCGGCCGCGCTCGAAGTCCCGAGCCGGATCGCCGAGCAGTTGTTCTGGGTCGGCCGTCACGCGGAGCGCATCGAGCTGGCCACCCGCCTGCTGCGGGTGACCCTGCGCAATCTGAGTGGCGAGGCCGGTCAGCTCCAACAGGAACAACTCGCCGCGTGCCTCAGCTTGATGCGCGGCAGCAATCTCATTCCCAAGGAAACGGTCATCCAGGCGGCGCAGACTCAGAAAATCCTCGCCGGCCTGATCCATGATCCGGCGGCGCGCGGCGGCATCGCCAGCCTGACGCGCTCGTTGCTGCTGAACGCCGCTGCCGCCCGCGACCGCCTATCGGACGACACCTGGCGCTTTTTCAATCGTCTCGAAGGCATCGTTCATTTGCCCCAGGGACTGGCGAGCACGGCGGACTTGCTAGGCACTCTCGACACGCTGGTTCTCCATCTCGCGGCCTTCGGCGGGATGCAGGCGGAAAACATGACCCGCGGCCAGGGCTGGCGTTTCCTCGAAGTCGGCCGCCGCGTCGAGCGCGCGTTGAGCGGCCTCAAGCTGCTGCGCACGGCGGCGGGGCAGGGGGATGGCGAGTCGCCGTTGCTCGATCCGCTGTTGGAAACCTGCGACAGCGTGATGACCTACCGCCGCCGCCATTTTTCCCGGCCTCGGCTCGACGCTGTGATCGAGCTGGTTTTCTTCGATCCGACGAATCCGCGCTCCGTCGCTTATCAGATTGGAGTGATCGACCGGGAAATCGCCTTCTTCCCCGGTGATTCTGATTTCGGCCTGCGGCCGAAAATCCGCGAGCATTTGCACGAGCTCGACCAGCGGTTTCTCAATCCGGCCGCTCCCGATGAAAGCGGCTTCGACGGAATCTTCACCTCGCTGGAAATCTTCGCCGACATGCTCACCCAACATTATTTCAGCCACTCGGTGCGGCGCGTTTACTGACATGAAATACCGGCTCATCCATCGCACGAAATACTCCTACGAGGGAGCAGTGACCGTCTCGCACCATCTGGCGAGACTGGCCCCGCGGACCTTGCCTGGGCAGCGTTGTCCGTGGCACGAGCTGGAAATTCATCCGGTGCCCGTGGGTCGTGGAGTGCATGTGGATTCGTTCGGAAATACGACAGCGTATTTCGAGATCGAGGGCAAACACGAGGCGCTCGAAGTGACCGCGCGCAGCCTGGTGGAGGTGTTCCCCACGCAGCATCCCGACGCCCGCTCGACACCGCCGTGGGAGTTGGTTCGCGACGCCTGTCAGCTAGAGAAGCTCACGCCGGGCTCGGAGGCGGGCGCGTTTCGTTTCGGCTCGCCGATGGTCCCGCTGGGCAGGGAATTCACGGACTATGCGGAGGCTGAGTTTTCTCCAGGTCGCCCGGTTCTGGAAGCGGTGCTGGGGCTGACGAACCGGATTTTCCGGGATTTCAAATTCGACCCGCGCGCGACGGAGGTGAGCACGCCGGTTTCCGAGGTTTTGAAAAAGCGCGCCGGGGTTTGCCAGGATTTCGCGCACTTGATGCTGGCGTGCCTCCGCTCGCTCGGCCTGCCCGCCCGCTACGTCAGCGGCTATCTGGAAACCGCGCCGCCGCCGGGGAAAGTCCTGCTCACCGGCGCGGACGCCTCGCACGCCTGGGTCTCGGTCTTCTGTGGCGAATCCGCCGGCTGGATCGACACCGACCCCACCAACAACCTGCTGCCCGGCGAGCGCCACATCACCGTCGCGTGGGGCCGGGATTTCTCCGACGTGAGCCCCCTCCGCGGCGTGACGCTCGGCGCGGGCGGCCAGAAGCTCGACGTGGCCGTGGACGTGATTCCCGTGGAGGAGCTGTGAGTGGGACCCGCGATCTCGCGGGAAGGAGATTGAAAAGTTGGCCCGCCGCCTGCTAAGCTGTGGCCATAGAACCCATGGAAATGTTTAAGGGCTACAATCCCGGCAAGTTTTACGACGAGATGTTTGGCACCGACGGCGCCGTGCGAAGTCACTGCGCGCCGCTTCTCCAGAAGTTCGGCAAGATCGATGAGCGCGATTTCCTCGCCCGCAAGGCGAATTCGGAGCTCTATTTCCTGCGTCAGGGAATCACCTTCAACGTTTATCACGACGACCGCGGGACCGAGCGGATTTTTCCGTTCGACCCGATTCCGCGGGTGATGCCGGCGAGCGAGTGGGAGCATCTGGAGGCCGGGCTGACGCAACGGATCGTGGCGCTGAACTTGTTCCTGCATGATATCTATCACGACCAGCAGATCCTCAAGGACGAGGTGATCCCGCGGTTTTACATCGAGCAGGCGAAGCACTACCGCCCCGAATTCCGCGGAGTGGACGTGGCGGCGGACACTTACATCCACATTTGCGGCAGCGACCTGATCCGCGGCGCGGACGGGGTTTATTACGTGCTGGAGGACAACGGTCGTTGCCCGTCGGGCGCGTCGTATCTGTTGGAAAACCGCAACGCGCTGAAACGGGCGTTCCCCGGGATTTTCGAGACGCTGGGCGTGCGTCCGGTGGATTCGTATCCGCGGGATCTGCTGAACATGCTCCATCACATTTCGCCGCGCCGCGACGGAGATCCGGTGTGCGTGTTGCTCACGCCGGGCTGCCATAACAGCGCCTATTTCGAGCACTGCTACCTGGCGCGGGAGATGGGCATCGACATCGTCGAGGGCAAGGACCTGGTCGTGGTGGACAAGTTCGTTTACATGCGGACGACCCGCGGGCTGCTGCGGGTGGATGTGATTTACCGGCGGATCGACGATGATTTCATCGACCCGGTGGTGTTCCGGAAGGACTCGGTGCTCGGCGTCCCCGGCCTGATGAACGCTTACCGTGCGGGCAATGTCTCGCTGGCGAACGCGGTGGGAACCGGCGTGGCGGACGACAAGGTGATCTATTATTTCGTGCCGAAGATGATCGAGTATTACCTCGGACAGGAACCGATCCTGCCGAACGTGCCGACCTATCTGGCCTCGGAGGAGGCGGACATGAAATACATTCTCGCCAATCTTCCCGAGCTGGTGGTGAAGGCGGCCAACGAGTCCGGCGGCTACGGCATGTTGATGGGACCGACCGCGACGAAGGACGAGATCGCGGAGTTTCGCGACCGCATCATCGCCGATCCCCGCAACTACATCGCCCAGCCGGTCATCTCGCTTTCCACCTCGCCAACGTGGTGCGAAGGCGCGATGGAGGGCCGGCACATCGACCTGCGGCCATACATCATTTACGGCAAGGATGTGAAAATCGTGCCCGGCGGCCTCACCCGCGTGGCGCTGACGAAGGATTCTCTCATCGTAAACTCTTCCCAAGGCGGCGGCAGCAAGGATACTTGGGTGCTGCGCCATTAAATTCTTATGCTCTCCCGAGTCGCCAACACTTTATACTGGATGGTCCGCTATGTGGAGCGGGCCGACAACCTCGCCCGCTTGATCGACGTCAACCAGCAGCTGCTGTTGGATTTCGAACGGCTCGACAGCGAGCGGTTGCGCGGTTTCTGGCAGCCGATCATCCTGAGCACTGGCGACGAGGAGGCCTTCAGCAAGCTTTACGACGAGACTGGCAGCGACGAGGTGATCCGGTTCCTGACGGATGATCCGCGGAATCATAACAGCATTACCTCCTGCATCGCCCTCGCCCGTGAAAACGCGCGGACGGTGCGCGACCAGTTGTCCGACGAGCTGTGGGAAGAGTTGAACGCCTTGTATCTTTTCACGCGCTCGGACGAGGCGCACCGCTTGATCGATTCCGATCCGCCGAAGTATTACGAAAACATCCGGAGGTCGGTAATGACCTTTCTCGGAATCGCGGCGTCCACGATTTCGCGCAACGAGGCGTGGGAGTTCATGGATCTCGGGCGGCATCTGGAGCGGGCGGACAAGACCACGCGCTTCCTCGATGTTTCGAGTTATCTGCCGCCGGGAGCGGACGGCTTGGAAGCGATCTCGCCGGGGGTTCTGCATTGGACGGCCATCCTGCGTTCGTGCGGGGCGATGGGCGCGTTCCGTGCGGCGCAGCTCGAAATCAGCGCGCGCGGCATCGCGGATTTCCTGATTTTCTCGAAGGATTTCCCACGCTCGGTGCGGTATTGCATCGAGAAGGTGGATGCCAGTCTTCACCTGATTTCCGGAACGCCGCGCGGATCGTTTTCCAACGAGGCGGAGCGCGAGGCCGGGCGGGTGCTGGCGGATCTGAACTTCGGTTCGACGGAGGATGTCTTCGCGACGGGGTTGCACGATTATCTGGATGCGCTGCAAGGGCGGTTCAACCGGATCGGGGCCGAGATTTTCGAAACCTACGTGCTGATGCCGGAACGCATCCAGAGCAGTCCCGGGCCGCGGTCTTCCAGTCTATCCGATGTCGCCGCCTGGCAGATGGAACAACAGCAACAGCAGCAGTGAGTGATCCCAACGAACCGGTCCCGCCCGCGTCCGGCATGAAGCTTGCGGTGTTTCACCGGACGGTGTTTCACTACGGGATGCCGGTGACCCACAGCGTCAACACGCTGCATCTGGAGCCGCGGACGTTTCCCTACCAGAAGACGATCAGTGCCTTGATCCGGGTGATTCCGGCGACGCGCGTGCGGCGTTTCACCGATCTTTTTCAAAACATCACGCACCACTTCGAGCTGCCGGGGGCGCATTCGAAGCTTGAGATCGAAAGCCGGATCAAGGTGCACAATGAGGCGGACCCGAAAGTTCGACCACGGAGGGGCTAAACTAAGCGGGTGTGGTGGGGCGCGGGAAAGAGATAGGTGATCATGGATTGGGGATCAAGGTTGGAGTGGCGAGGGACTCGATTTT